>NZ_JBOZCC010000004.1:0-290051 GCF_051265055.1 Actinotignum saccati | reverse complement strand
CTTCCGGCCGCCAGTTCTGGTATTCCGGCCGCGCCGCCTCCCGCTTAGTTCACCGGCGATTCGCCCAGCGTCACCTCTATGGTCTGCGGGGCGCCTCCACCGCGCGCAATCTCCAGGGTGATGGTGTCCCCGACCTTGTGGGTGCGCACTTGCTTGGCTACCTGCGCCGGGCTGGAAACCGATTGGCCATCCAGGCTGAGAATCGTATCGCCTTCCTTGACGCCCGCCTTGGCCGCTCCGGAATTCGGGCCGACGGCCAGCACGGTCACCCCGCCCTGCTCGCTGAGCCCCACGGTAATCCCGAGGGCGGCATTCTTGCCCACGGTCACGTTATCGTCGCTCTTCCCGGCGCGGATCTGCTCCACAATGGACAGCGCCCGTTCGATGGGAATCGCGAAGCCGTACACCTGCGCGGAGGTGGTGCCCTGCGACGCAGCACTATTCATCCCCACCACTTCGCCCTGGGCATTCATCATGGGCCCGCCCGAGTATCCGGGCACCACATCGGCATCGGTGACGATCATATTCTTGAGGGTGTCAAAGCTCAGGCCGTCCTCGGTGGCCACCCGCACGTCCATACCCAGCCCGGTTACCTCGCCTTTAATCTCGGTGAGATAGCCCTGCCCGCGCCCGTTGCCCACGGCGCTGACCTTATCGCCCTGCTTAGCCGGGGTGCTGGCAATTTTTGCCGGGGTGAGCCCGGAAGCGTCCTTGAGTTGCAATAGGGCGACGTCGCGTTTCTCATCATGCCCAATAACACTGGCGGCGTAGGTTTTCCCGGCGGCCGGAATCTCCACCTGGATGGCATCCGATCCCATAACCACGTGGTAATTCGTGAGCACCTGACCGTCAGCGGTCAGCACAATCCCGCTGCCGGCACCCATACCGGAGCCCATCCGCGCATTAATAATGGCTACGCCCGCCGGGCTTACCTTTTCGCCGCGGTCAATAGGACCGTCTGCGCCGTGGTTACCGCCGGGCAGCTGGGTAGGGAAATCCCGCGGAATCGGCATATACGGTTCCGCCCCGCCCTGCTGGCGTCCATCATTCGGCGAGGTCAGGCCGTCGTTATATTGGAAGCTAAAAGGATCCTTGACGGAAGGGGAGCTGGCCTGCGGCTCCGGAGCCAGGCCGAAATACCCCACCCCGGTGCCCACGAGCAGCGCGACTACCATTCCGATAATGACCAGAATGGCGGTGGTACCCTTCGAACGCCGCTTGACCGGCGCCGGCGCAGCCCCGAATTGGGGGCCGTAACCGTATCCGTAGCCAGGCTGCTGATAGGAGCCCTGGTACCCACCCTGATATGCCCCGGGAAATGCGCTCTGATAGGAACCTTGCGAGGCGCTCTGGTACGAGCCCGGATAACTTCCGGAATAACCTCCCGAGTACCCGCCTGAGCCGTTCCCTGCCGAGCTGCCTGGATAGGGCGGCTGCGCGGAAGCATAACCGTAGTGCGCGGCTCCGCTGCTCGCGGCCGAGGCGCTGCCCGCGGTGGAAGCGTACCCGGCGGAGGGAGCGCTGGGGTAGTGGTACGCATTCGTGTAGCTATTCGATTGCGCGCCGCCTGCCTGCGTTCCGCCTGGCTGAGTGCTGCCCGCTTGCGTGCCGCCGGCGTGATTTGCGCTGGGCTGGCTCGCCCCCGGCTGATTCGCGTCGGGCCGGTTCGCACCCGATTCGCCCGAGTCATTACGCCACTGATCCGTCATGTGAAACGTCCTTTCCTCACTCCGCACCTAGCCCCGCCACGGCTGCCGCGGTGGTCCGGTCACACCGGGTAGCATGCCCGCCGATTCTGGAAAGTTTCTGAACGTTGTCCGAAAATGCGAGCATTGCCCGCCGCGCTAAATCCACGACGGCAGCCACATATGCAGGCGCCAAAACTCATAGGAAACCGTTTGCCCGGTCCAGATCGGGTACCAGAACAGCGCCGCCAGAATAATAAGAACGACGACGGCGCCGCACGCCCCGAGCGTGCGGCGGCTAATCCGGCATTGCCACCAGCGCACGGGATAGGCGCATATGCCAAGCGGCTCCTCACGGATAAAGTCCGCGTGGCCCCAGGCTGCGTCGTCGTACAGATCAGCACGGACGCTACCGTTCCCGCGCGCGTGCGGGGCACCCAGCGCGCCGGTGATAAAGCCGAGGCCGTAAGTGAGGGCGAGAGCCACGAAGGGGAGGAAAGCGACCGCGTAGAACTGGAAAATAGTGCGGTCCATGTAGAGCGACCACGGCGCGGCCATGGCGAGGTAACCGCTCAGGATGGCCCAGGCGCGCCAGTCGAAACGGGTGAAAGCCACCCAGAGCACCACCACCAGAGCGAGGAGTGCCAGCCACCACACCACCGGGTTGCCCACCGAGGTGACCGCCTGGACACAGCGCTCGCCGCTCGGGCACTGCCCGGCCATTTCTTCGGAGGTAGGCCACCAGAACGAGACTGGGCGCCATTGCACAAACCACTGCCAGACCGAGGATTGGTAGGTGTGCGGGGTGGAGAGGCCGTTGTGGAAATCCCACATTTGGCTGTGATAGTGCGCCAAATCGTTGAAAGAATTGGGGAGCCAGGGGAAGGGGAGGGCCTCCGGGGTGCTCTCGCGCACGCCCGCCGCCCAGCCGTGCCCCCAGGAACGGCTATCGCGGAACCAGGAGAACCAGGAGGCCACGTAGGTGGCGGCCGCGGTGGGAACCAGATGCACAAAAGCCGGGATGCCTTCCTGGAAAACCGCGGCGCCTACCCATAGGCGCAGGCCCACCGCGTGGCGGGCCGCCATGCCCCAGGCGAAAGCCACCAGGCCGAAAACCGCCACGGCGTAAATCCCGGACCATTTCACCCCGCAGGCCAGCCCCAGGAATACTCCGGTGGCCAGCATCCAGGGGCGCCACCACACCCGCGGGCCCCAGGCGGCCGGACGGCCGTCCGCGTGTACCGGCCCGAAAGCTACCCGGTGGGCCAGGCGCTCCCGGGTCCAATCACGGTCGCGCAGCAGCGCCCAGAATCCAGCCAGCACAAAGAAAGCGAGGAGGTTATCGAGGATTCCGATGCGGGAGAGAGTGATGCCCATGCCGTCCAGGGCCATCGCGATGCCGGCCACCCCGGCCAGCCACGGGTTGAGGAAAAGCCGCAGGGCGATGCGAACGAGGAGCGCCACCGCGAGGGTGCCGGCCAGCGCCACCATAAAACGCCAACCGAAGGGGGAGGTTTCCCCGAAAATCGCTTGGCCGACCGCCATAATCCATTTTCCGAGCGGGGGGTGAACCACGTAGTCCCCGGCCGGTGAGGTGTGGGAGAAGTCGCCGGCGGCGAAAGCGGCGTCGAATTCCGTGCCGCCCTGCCAATCCACCTCGTAGCCCAGGCGCAGCAGCGAATTCGCGCCCTTGACGTAGTAGGTTTCGTCAAACATGAGGCGGTCGGGGAAGCCCAGGCGGAAGAAACGCGTGAGGGCGGCGATGAGCGTGATCGCTCCCGTAATCCACCACCCCAGGCGTTTTTCCCCGCGGGTGAGCCAATCTAATCCGCGCGGGGCCAGCCCGAGTCGGCCGCGCAGCTCGTCTTCGTAGCGCTCCGCGCACTCGCGGGGGAGGCGCCCGATGGGTTCGCTTAGTTTTTCGCTCACGTGCGGATTCTATCGATAACTGCCCGCCCGCGTGGTGGCGCTCGCTCTCGGTGGCCGGTGCCGCACGTGTGCGTGACGTTCCGGCCCGGTGCCGCGGGCGGGCGGCCGCGGCACCGGAGCGCGTGGCAGAATAGCAGAATGAGCACAGGTCAGGATGCCGGACAGCACGAGGGGCACCACCCCGGTCAGAACGAAAGCCAGCACGCGGGAATTGTTCTTGCCGCCACCCCCATTGGAAACGACGCCGACGCCTCGCCGCGCCTGCGCGCCGAAATTGCGCGGGCCGATATCGTGGCCGCGGAAGATACCCGGCGTTTTTACCAGCTCGCCGCCCGCCTCGGCATCGAGGTGAGCGCCCAGGTGCTTTCCTATTACGAACATAATGAAGCCGAACGCGGCGCCCACCTCATTGACCTGGCCCGCTCCGGTGCGCGCGTCCTCATGGTCAGCGATGCGGGTATGCCCTCCGTTTCCGATCCCGGTTTCCGCCTGGTGGTACGCGCCCGCGCAGCCGGTATCCCCGTGATCGTGGTGCCCGGCCCTTCTGCTCCGCTCACCGCGCTGGTCGCTTCCGGCCTACCCACTGACCGTTTCACCTTCGAAGGATTCCTCCCGCGCAAAGCCGGGGAACAGGCCGCCGCGCTCGCGGCCCTGGCCAGCGAAGAACGCACCATGATTTTCTTCGAATCCCCGCGCCGCCTGGGGGCCACCCTTTCCAATTTTGTTACCGCATTCGGTCCCGGGCGTGAAGCGGCGGTCTGCCGGGAGCTCACCAAGACGCACGAGGAAATCGTGCGCGGGCCCCTGGCCGAACTCGCGCAGCGGTTCAGCGAAGGGGCCCTGGGAGAGATCGTCGTCGTCGTAACAGGAAGTAGCGCGGCCGAAAGGGAAGAGCAGGTGCGCGCGCGGGCCGTGGGCGACGTCGCCGAACTGTGTCAGCTCGGCCTGCGCCGCAAAGATGCCGCCGCTTTCGTGGCCGCGCGCACCGGTTTACGCACGAATGAGCTCTACCGCGCCGCCCTGGAGCAGGGCGAATAAAGCGCGGAAATACGCGGGTTTAGTGGGGTTTAGGGCCCGAAAATCGCGGCTAAACCACGTTCCACCCGCGCTCCACCCGGATTTTCCTAGCGCGCGTGACCTGGATCATGCACAGTAAAAACAACCCCCGGGGAACCGGGGCCGGGACATGATCCTCTCGCCGCGAGGCGGGTACGGGTTGGACAGCCAACAGTGATCCCAGGGGCCAAAGAAGACCCCGTTACCGCTGGCCGGTCTGCCCGAACGGGACCACGGACCGCGCTAGGAAAGGAACGACAATGGCTGTCAATATCCGCGGACGCAACTTCCTCAAGCTGCTCGATTTTACGCCCGATGAAATCCGCTACCTGCTGCGTCTGTCCGCGCAGTTCAAGGAACTCAAGCTCAGCGGCACCCCGCACCGCTACCTCGAAGGCAAGAATATTGTGCTGCTCTTCGAAAAGACCTCCACCCGCACCCGCTGCTCCTTCGAAGTGGCCGGCATGGACCTGGGCATGGGCGTGACCTACCTGGATCCGGGCAGCTCACAGATGGGCAAGAAGGAATCCATTGAGGATACCGCCCGGGTGCTGGGCCGCATGTACGACGGCATCGAATACCGCGGTTTCTCCCAGGAACTCGTGGAAGAAATGGGCGCCAAGGCCGGGGTGCCGGTATGGAACGGCCTGACCGACCTCTTCCACCCCACCCAGATGCTCGCCGATATCCTCACCGTTCAGGAGAACTTCGAGGACGGCATCAAGGGCAAGAAGTTTGTGTTCTTCGGCGATGCGCGCAATAACGTGGCGAACTCGCTTATGGTGGTCTGCTCCAAGCTGGGCCTCAACTTCGTGGCCTGCGGCCCGAAGGATCGCATGCCCGAAGAATGGCTGGTCGATACCTGCAAGGAACTCGCCGCGCAGTCCGGCGGCAGCGTGACCCTCACCGAAGATGCCGCGGCGGCCGCCACCGGCGCCCACGTGCTCTACACCGATATTTGGGTTTCCATGGGCGAGCCGGATGAAGTGTGGGCCTCGCGTATCGCGGAGCTGGAAGCCTACCGCGTCACCCAGGAACTCATGGACAAGGCCGATCCGGAAGCGATCTTCATGCACTGCCTGCCCTCCTTCCACGACACCAACACCACCATCGGCGCGGAAATCGCCAAGAAGTTCGGGGTGACGGAAATGGAAGTGGAAGACCGGGTCTTCGAAGGTCCGCGCTCGCGCGTCTTCGACGAAGCCGAGAACCGCATGCACACCATTAAGGCCGTTATGTACGCAACCCTCTCCTAGGAGGGTTCAGGCACGTGCCCGCGCGGCCGTGCCCAGGTAGCGCGGGCGACGATGCCGGGGAGCTGGCTGCAGGTAGCAGGGCCACCCCGCGGCGCGTCGCCCGCGCGTGAAAAGGACAGAAGATGACTCAGGAAAATACCCGTACCGCCGGCGAAAAAATTGTGGTTGCGCTGGGCGGCAATGCGCTCGGGAAAACCCCGGAGCAGCAGCTCGAACTTATTAAGGAAACCGCCCGCTCCATCGTGGATTTGGTGGCAACCGGCAATGACGTCGTTGTCACCCACGGGAACGGCCCGCAGGTGGGCATGATCAAGGTCGCGACCGATAATTCCGCGGCCGCCGGGGAAACACCGTCGATTCCCTTCGCCGAATGCGGTGCCATGTCCCAGGGCTATATTGGTTACCACCTCCAGCAGGCCATCGAGGCCGAACTCGCGGCGCGGCAGATTGCCCGCCCGGTTATTTCGGTGGTCACCCAAACGGAGGTCGACGCCGCAGATCCCGCTTTCGGGCGCCCAACCAAGCCGGTGGGGGCTTTCTTCACCGAGGAACAGGCCCGGGTCCTCATGGAGGAAACCGGAAACAAGTACGTGGAGGATGCCGGGCGCGGCTGGCGCTGGGTGGTGGCCTCCCCGCTCCCCGTCTCCATCGTGGAACGCGATGTTATTAGCTCGCTCGTGGAGGCCGGCACCATCGTGATCGCGGCCGGTGGCGGCGGCATCCCGGTGGTCAAGGAAGGTTCGGGATACCGCGGAGTCGCGGCCGTCATCGATAAGGATCGCACCGCCGCGCTGCTGGCGCGGGAGGTCGACGCCGATACTCTCCTCATCCTCACCGCCGTGGACGCGGTCGCCATTGATTTCAACAAACCCACGCAGCGCGATGTGCCCGAGATGACCGTGGCTCAAGCCCGCCAGTACATCGAGGAAGAACAATTCGCCCCCGGGTCCATGCTGCCCAAGGTCGAAGCCTGCCTCGAATTCGTGGACGGAGCGGCCGGCAAACGCGCCATTATTACCTCTCTGGAAAAGGCCGAACAGGGTATTTCCGGGGAGAGCGGCACCGCGATCATCGCCTAAGTCCGAAGGACACAATCATGACAACACGCACAAACGATGCCCCCGTCGGCAATGGGGCCGACGAAGACACCGGCACAACAACACCCCGCAAGAAGCGGCGCGGTATTACCATCCCGGGCGCTTTCACGATTCTCTTCTTCCTGACCATCGTGGCGGCTATCGCCACGTGGCTGGTGCCGGCCGGCTCCTACGCCAAGCTGAGTTACAGCTCGGATACCGGCACCTTCTCCGTGCTCAGCCCGCAGGGGGAAACCAAGGAATACCCCGGCACTCAGGACACCCTGAGCGAATTGGGCATGGATATTGACCTCTCCCAATTCACCTCCGGGGCCCTCAATAAGCCGATCTCGGTGCCGGGATCCTATGAGTCCCTCGAGCAGAATCCGGCCAGCGTCGCCGATATTCCGGTCGCCATGGTGCACGGCACGATCGAAGCGGTGGACATTATGGTCTTCATCTTCGTGCTCGGCGGCCTCATCGGGGTGGTGAGAAAAACAGGTGCATTCGAGTCAGGGCTGATCGCGCTGACGAAGAAAACTAAAGGCCACGAATTCCTCCTCGTCTTCGCGGTATCCGTCTTCATGGTGGTAGGCGGATCGCTGTGCGGCCTGGAAGAAGAAGCGGTGGCCTTCTACCCGATCCTGGTGCCTATATTCCTGGCTATGGGATACGACTCCATTATCTGCGTGGGCGCGATCTTCCTGGCCGGATCCATGGGAACCACCTTCTCTACGATCAACCCCTTCTCCGTGGTGATCGCCTCCAATGCCGCCGGTATCCCCTTCACGGATGGCATTATCTGGCGCGTGGGCGGCTGTATCGTGGGCGCCATCGTGGTGGTGTGGTACCTGCACCGCTACGCAAAAATGATTAAGAAGGACTTCACGAAGTCCTATGTTTACGAAGATCACGAAGCTTTCGAGAAGCAGTGGGCGATGACCACCCACGCCGATGATGTTCCCGCCTTCAACTGGCAGAAGAAAATCATCCTCGTTCTCTTCGTATCCGCCTTCCCGATTATGGTGTGGGGCGTTATGGCCATGGGCTGGTGGTTCCCGACCATGGCGGCCTCCTTCCTCACCATTACCATCGCGGTCATGGCGATTTCCCTCTTCGGGAAAGACCGGCTCAATGAGAAACAGCTGACGGACGCCTTCATTGAAGGCTCCTCCAGCCTGGTGGGCGTCTCGCTCATCATCGGGCTGGCGCGCGGCATCAATATCGTGATGAACGACGGCCTCATTTCCGACTCCCTGCTCCATTCGGCAACGAACCTGGTTTCGGGGATGTCCGGCCCGCTCTTCATCATCATTATGCTGCTGATCTTCTTCGTGCTCGGTTTTGTGGTGCCGTCCTCCTCCGGTTTGGCCGTGCTGGCCATGCCGATTATGGCGCCGCTGGCCGACGCCGTGGGTATCCCGCGGTGGATCATCGTTTGTGCGTATCAATGGGGTCAGTACGCGATGCTCTTCCTGGCACCCACGGGCCTGGTCATGGCAACGCTGCAGATGCTCGATATGAAGTACCAGCATTGGTTCCGCTTCGTGTGGCCGATGGTGCTCTTCGTACTCGGCTTCGGCGGGGTGGCCTGCGTGGCTCAGGTGCTTATCTACGGCGCGTAGGCGCGAAGAATACGGCTAAAAAATAGCCGAAACGCGCGGCTCCGGCGGGCGTGGTACCGCCGGGGCCGCAGCGTGCATTCCGCCGGCCCGGTATTTCGGCGTGGCGGTTAATGCTTTTATAATGTGACGGTGTGGCGCGAGACACTCGCGCTCGCGATCCCGCGTGGCGGGCAACCGTGGCGGAATCGCGTGGTGAAGGCAACGGAGCTATGCAATGACGATAGGACTGTTTTATTACACCTGGATGGTGGGACTCTTTATCCTCATGGGTTCAGCGACGGCGCTTGCGTGTTATCTCGTTTCGCGCCGTCGCATGTTTGTATGTTGCGCCGCCCTTTTCCTCGTGTATTTTTTCGACGTCGCAACCGTGGCCCGCACGGACTTCACCCATCCACGCAATATTGACAGCGTCTACCACATCACCGCGCCCCTGGAATCCATCACCCTGGGGGCGCTGCTCATGGGGCTGATCTGGCTGACCTACGCCACTTTCATGACGGAACCGGAAGCGAAAGTGGAGTGGCACAGCACCCTCATCCCGGCAGGGATTTTTATTGTGGGCAGTGCCGGGGCTTTGCTGATTCCCGATCCGGCCTGGCGGGAATTCGTGTTCTTCTCCATGCGCGGCATCGTGGTGATCGGGATCCTCAGCGTGGCAACGTGGAATTATCTGCATGCCACCACCGGGGTGGAGAAGATCCGCCAGCGCCGCCACCGCTGGCTTTACGTTGCTACCTGGGTGGCGGTACTGGGAACCTTCGCCTGGAATATAACTTTTATTTTCCTCGTGGCTCCCCACGCGGATAGCGCTTCTGCGCTGGCCTTCCTTCCTGAACGCAATTTCTTGGAAAACCTCATGTACATCTGCTGGGTGATCCACGTGATGCGTTTCGGGGTGCGGGTGCTGCGCATCCACTTCGACCGGCCCCCGGAAACCGTTAATCACCTGGAGGAGGATTTCATCGAATCCTCCCTGGTGTTCTATTCTCAGGCCCGGGGGCTATCGAAGCGCGAAGAAGAAGTGCTCGGCTACCTTATGCGCGGGAAAACAAATTCCCAGATTTCCACCGAGCTCTATCTATCGCCCTCCACGGTGAAGGTGCACGTGCACAATATCCTCAAGAAAAGCCAGGTGGCTAACCGCGAAGAGCTGGTCAAAGACTTCTGGCGCTCGGTTTAGCGGGCCGCTCGCGGGTCTCGCGGGCCGGCTGGTACACCCGCGCTATTTCGCGGAGTCCATTCCGGGGCGGTAGTCGATATCGGAGAAATCGAAATCGGCCTCATTGACCTCATCCGAAAAGTCGATATCTTCGTCTTCGTCGGCGTAGTCGTCGAAATCATCGTCCTCGTAGAGTTCGTAATCCTCATCGAGGTTCTCGAGTTCCTCCTCGCCAGCTGCGGCGTCGTCGTACGGATCATCGAATTCATCCGGAACCTCAGACTCTTCGTAGAAACCGAAGGCCTCCGAGGATTGCAGCTGCTCGACGCCCGCTTCGTCCATCTCCACGCGGGCCGCGGCCCCGAGTTCCGGGGAAGTGGGTACGGTGAGGTCGGAAAAAACGCGGGTGCGGAAACCGTTACGGACCGCGTCAATGGCGGTGGCGCGCACGCAATGCGATTCGGCAATACCCACCACATCCACATCCGTGACCTCGGCGGTGCGCAGCACGTCCTCGAGTAGATTACCTTGCGGATCGGTGCCCTCGAAACCGGAATAACCGGAGGCGTACTGGCCCTTCTTGAACTGCACGTCAATAGGAAGCGCCGCGATGGATTCGTGCAGCTCCGCCTCCGGAGTATCGGCCACGCCGTGCGGCGGCCAGCTATCCACAAAATCCGGGTTCTCGGAAAAATGCGGGCCCGGATCAATATGCCAATCCTGGGTGGTGGCGATGAGAGCGTATTCCTCGGCGTTATCGGTGACAAAATCTGCAATGCGTTCGGCAACGGCGTTACCGCCATCTACCCCGAGGCTGCCGCCTTCGCAGAATGTGGGTTGCACGTCAACAATGATGAGTGCGCGGGTCTCATCCATAGTCATCCTCCTGATGAAGCGGGTCATCACGCGGTGCGCGGCGGCCGGCTGGTTTCGCAATGGTGGCGCCGCGCCCTTATAGTTTAGGCGCGGGGATGCGGGCGCGCTAGCGGGCGCGCGTGGTAACCAGCTAGTGGGCGCGCTTGCTAGCCAACCAGCGGGCACGCGCGCCGGCACGCTAGTAGAATGGTGGCCATGACTCATATTCTCTCCGCTGTTGCCTGGCCGTATGCCAACGGCCCGCGCCATATTGGTCACGTTGCTGGATTCGGTGTTCCCTCGGATGTGTTCTCGCGCTATATGCGCATGGTGGGGGAGGATGTCCTCATGGTCTCGGGTACCGATGAACACGGCACCCCAATTTTGGTTTCGGCCGACGCGGAGGGAATCACCCCGGAAGAACTCGCGGACCGCAATAATCGCATTATTGTGGAGGACCTCGTGTCGCTCGGGCTTTCCTACGATCTGTTCACCCGCACCACCACGGTTAATCACGAGCGGGTTGTGCAGCAGATGTTTGAGGTGTGCCGGGATAACGGTTATATGGTGGTGCACTCCGCCCCGGTTGCCTTCGATCCGGAAACCGGGAATACCCTCCCGGATCGCTATATTGAAGGCACCTGCCCGCTGTGCGGTAACACCTCGGCCCGCGGGGACCAGTGTGATAGTTGCGGTAACCAACTCGATCCGCAGGATCTTATCGACCCGGTCTCCAAGGTCTCCGGGAAAACCCCGCAATTCCGCGAAACCGAGCATTATTTCTTGGATTTGCCGGCGCTGGCGGAGCGCCTGGGCCAGTGGCTTGATGAGGTGGAAGAATCTGGGAAGTGGCGCCCGAACGTTATCTCATTTTCCAAGCACCTCCTGGAAGATGTACGCCCGCGTGCCATGAGCCGGGATATTACCTGGGGCATTCCGGTACCCGGGTGGGAAGATCAACCCTCCAAGCGCCTCTACGTATGGTTCGACGCCGTTATCGGCTACCTATCCGCCTCTATTGAATGGGCACGCCGGCGTGAAGCGCGCGGAGTGGGAAGCCGGGAGGATTGGCGGGCCTGGTGGAATGATGCGGATGCCCGCTCCTACTACTTCATGGGGAAGGATAATATTGTTTTCCATTCCCAGATCTGGCCGGCCGAACTCCTCGCCTATAACGGGGAGGGGAGCCGGGGCGGCCAGCCCGGGGATTTGGGCACGCTCAACCTGCCCACCCAGGTGGTGGCTTCGGAATTTCTCACCATGGAAGGTAAGAAGTTCTCCTCGTCCAAGGGCGTGGTGATTTACGTGCGCGATGTGCTTTCGCGCTACCAGCCCGATGCGCTGCGCTACTTTATTTCCATTGCCGGCCCGGAAACTTCCGACGCTGATTTCACCTGGGCGGAATTTGTGCGGCGTAATAATTCCGAGCTGGTGGCCGGCTGGGGGAACCTCGTCAATCGCACCGCGGCCATGATTGCCAAGAACTTCGGGGAAATCCCGGCGGCCGGGCCGCTCGAGGATGTGGACCGGGAGCTCCTGGATGCGGTGGAAGCCGGGTTCGCTACCGTGGGTGATGCCATTGCCGCGCACCGCCAGCGCGCCGCGCTCACGGAAATTATGCGGCTGGTGGGCGAAGCCAATGGTTACGTTTCCGCTACCGAGCCTTTCAAGATGAAGGATCCTTCCCAGCGTGAACGCCTGGGCACGGTGCTCCACACCCTCATCCAGGTGGTTTCTGATCTTAATACCATGATGAGCGTATTCCTTCCGCATTCTTCGAATGCGGTGGACCGGGTGCTGGGCGGGGCCGGTGATATTGCCCCGATGCCGCGCCTGGAAGAAGTCACCGACCTGGATTCCGGTAAGCCCTACCCGATTATTACCGGGGATTATTCCGATCCGCACCCGTGGGCGCGGGTGGACGTGGCGGTTGGCAGCCCGATCTCGAAGCCGTCCCCGGTTTTCACCAAGCTGGATACCAGCGTGGTTGATGAGGAACTGGAGCGTCTCGATGCGGTGTTGAGGGCTAAGCGTGCGCAATGAATCGGTACGAGACGGGGCCGCGCGTGACGCGGCGCCGAATGGTGCGGTGCCGAACGGTGCCGTGCGCAATGAATTAGCGCCGGAAGAATTCGCGGCCCTCTCCGCGAAGGAGAAAAAGCGGGCCCGCCGCTGGTACCTGCCCGATGCCCCGGCCCAGCTTGCCGGTCCGGTCATCGATAATCACACCCATATTTGGGTGCCGGCGGGGGAGGCGCAGGCCGGCGGCTCGGGTTCGGCGCTCACCCCGCCGCGCGGGCGGATGCTGCCGAACGAGGAAGCCGCTGCCATGGACGCCGCCGGGGTATGCCACGCCATTACCTGCGCCTGCGAGGTCCCGGATCTGCTGCCGACGGTTGCGGTGGCAGAAGCGGACCGTGCGCATTTTTCCGCCGCGCTCGCGATTCACCCCAATGAGGCCGCCCGGCACCGCGGGATCACCGCGACCGGCCCGGATGGGTTAGCCCAGGAGCTCGCCGCCCACCACGCCCTCAGTCTGGAGGATGCCATCGGTCGGGTAGCGGAGGCGGCCCGCTCCAGCGCCGTCGTTGCTATTGGGGAAACGGGGCTCGATTATTTCCGCACCTCCGAGGAGGGCCGCGCCGCCCAAATCGAGGCGTTCCGCGCCCACCTCGCCCTCGCGCGCGAGCTCGACCTGCCCGTTCAGATTCACGACCGCGAAGCCCACGCCGATTGCGTGGAGGTGCTGCGCCGTGACGGCGCCCCGAGTCGCGTAGTTTTCCACGCTTTTTCCGGCGACGCCGCGCTTGCCGAGCTATGCAACCAGGAAGGCTGGTACGGAAGTTTTGGTGGGCAAATGACCTACCCGGCCAATGATGAGCTCCGCGCGGCCTTCCAAGCTTTTGATCCGGTGCTGCTCCTCGCGGAAACCGACGCCCCCTACCTGACGCCGGTGCCCTGGCGCGGCCACCCCAACGCCCCCTACGTGATGGCGTGGACGGTACGTTTCGGGGCCGAGCTGCGCGGCGTGAACGAAGCAGACTGGTGCGCCCAGCTCCTGAAGAACACCCGGGCGGTGTACGGGGAACTGGGCGCGGCCTAGTTAGTTCTGGGATTTAGTTGGTGCTGCGGCTGAGTCAGCCTCGCGGCTCGTTTAGTTCTGCGGGCTTTCCGATTCGGGACTTTGGGCGGACGGGCCGGATTTGGCAGCCGACTGGCGTGAAACCGTCTGCTGAGCTTGGGCTTGCGGCTGGCCGCTACCTTGCGGGTATCCCTGCTGTGCATAAGCCTGCTGCCCGTACGCTTGCTGGCCGTAGGGCTGGCGGTACTGCTGGGCATAGGGCTGCTGGCCCTGATACTGAGCTTGACCCGGGTAGCCCTGCCCGTAGCCCTGCAGGTACCCCTGCATCGGCGCGCCCTGGCTCGGGTACCCTTGCGCCGGGTAGCCCTGCCCGTAGGGCTGCGCTGCGGGATAGCCGGGATAGCCCTGATATGCGGGGCGTGCGGATTTCTTCGCGGCCGTTCCCGCAGCCACGCCCTGCGTGATCCCCACCAGCGCCAGAATGAGGGCCAACGCGCCGGTCACCCAGAAAAGCGGGGTGTACTGCGCCCCGAATTCACGGAGCGCACCCACCGAACTATCCAAGGAGAGCGCCACGAGCCCACCCAGGGTGACCGCCCCGCCCAGCGGTGCCAGCCAAGAAAAAGCCTGGGCTGCCCGGCCGGTGGTGAACAAACCGAGCACTCCCGCCAGCAACGCCAACAGAAGGCCCACGCCGTATAGGATCACGGGCAGCCACACGCCACCCGGATGCGCCAGCCCGAAGATCGAGGCATTATCTTCACCCAGGGCCAGGACCGGCGTGAAGCACAAGATAATAAGAGCGATGCTCAGCGTGGTGGTCAGAGCCGCCAGGCCGCGCAGCGCGCCGGTGCCACGCTTCGATGCGGAGGGAACGGGGTAGCTCGGAGGAACAGGCTGCTGTGCGTATCCGGGATATTGAGTGCTCATAGCCTTAAATGTAATCGATGTAACGCCCGCGCTGGGGGCGCGTTAGCTATGTCTCCCTGCCAGGGTCTCCCTGGCCCTCCTCGGCAGTGTGAAATAACGCTCAGATTACGATGTGCCAGCTGGCGGCGTCGTCGTACCGTACGCGTAAAAACCGCGAGAATCCGCGGAAAAATCGCGCGAGCACCATGTGAGCGTTCTTGAAAATCTCAAGAAAAGCGAGCCTTTCCCTCCGGATCATTGTCCAAATGTTACGAAATGATTACACTCGATATAGTTTCGTTATAAAAGCGGGGCCGGAGGGTACTCGCGCAAGCAACGGAGGAAGTTTAGTGGGGCGTCACAGCGCACAGGGAATGGGACTCGAGCAATTCGTTCGGGCTGAGGTTCGTACCCCGGGTCCGCGGTCGCGGGCTCTCATGATGGAACGCGGCGCGGTAAGTGAGGCAGTCCAGGCCGCGCTGGCCACTCGGCCGCAGGCCACCGGTACCGCATTCCAGGCACCCGCCGCGGTGGAGGATACCGCCGCGAACGCCCAGCTCAGTGCTTTCCCGCTCAGCCGGCGCGGGGTTGCCGCGCTCGGGGCCGTGCTGCTGGCCGGTAGTGGTATCGGCCTGATGTCGCATATGTCCATGCCCGCCAATGCTTATGCGGATGGTTTCCCGGTGGCGCGCGCGGCCGGCGCCACGGTTGCCGAATACTCTTTTACTGTTAATTTTGAAGGCGAAGAACGCACTCTCACCACCACGGCGGGCACCCTCGGGGAAGCCTTGCAGGAAGCCGGGATCACGGTTTCCGGGGACGACGTTGTTTCGCAGAGCCTCGCCGAAGCGGTCACCCCCGGCGCGAAGGTGACCATCACTCGGGTGGAAAAGCGCGTGGTCACCGAAGAGGTGGTGGACGCGCACGGTTCCACCAAGGTCGACGACGCCGCGCTTGCCAAAGGCACCACCAAGGTGGAAACGGAAGGCAAGGATGGCATTTCTGCCAATACCTACGAAATCCGGGTGGAAAACGGCAAGGAAGTTGCTCGCACCCTGACTTTCTCCGCGGTCAAGCAGGCCCGCGTGGATGAAGTGGTCAAGGTGGGGACCTCGGAAAGCGCCGCCGCGGTGGCGGGCGCGAGCAGTGACGGTGGTAGCGCGGCGCTCGGGAGCGCCAGCGTGGTTCCGGCCGGCACTGCCCAGGAAATCGCCTCGGGTATGCTCTCCGCTTACGGCTGGGGCCAGGACCAGTTCTCCTGCCTGGTGACGCTGTGGAACCGGGAATCGAATTGGAATCACCTGGCGGAAAACAGCTCCTCCGGGGCCTACGGTATTCCGCAGGCACTGCCCGGCTCCAAGATGGCTTCCGCCGGCGCCGATTGGCAGACCAATCCCGCCACCCAGATCCGCTGGGGCCTGGGCTATATTGAGGGCCGCTACGGCAGCCCCTGCGCCGCGCTCGGGCATTCCAATTCCCGCGGGTGGTACTAAGCCTGCAGCGCTAAGTCCGCAGCCATCAGCTTTAAGCCCGCGGCCCTCAGCCGTTACGCAAGCGGTACGCAACCGCCGCTACTCACGAGCGGTATTGCGCTGGTGCCGGGCGGATTATACGCTCATGATTATGAGCGCCACGATAACGATTAGTGACAAACTAGCGCGCGATATTGCGGATATCGCGGCTCGCTACGGAATGAACGAAGAGCAGGTGCTACGCGAAAGCCTGGCGGCTCTTCGCAGCGAGCTTGAGGTCGCGGACCAGCTTGATGCACTATATTCCAAGCGCGCTACCGCGATGGAGCGTTTGGGAAATTGAGGCGACTCAACGAAGTCGCGGTGGAACGCTGGCTGGCGCGGCGTGGATTTTATGTGCGCTCCCGGGCCGGACTGCGCTCCTGCTTCCAGGGTGCCTTCGGGAAAATGTACGGCGTGGAACTGTACTCGAGTCCGCACGAAAAAGCCGCGAAAATCCTGCTGGAAGTAGAAACCCAACACCCGCTTTTTGACGGAAATAAGCGGCTTGGGGCACTGCTATGCGAAGCGCTCCTCAACGAGTTCGGCTTCGAATTAATGATGAACGACGACGCGCTAGCTGACATGTGTTTCGCTGTCGCCGGAGGTCAATTACGGGATCTGGCGCAGATAACCGAGCTGCTCAAAGAGAATTCGCGGCCGGGGTTCGCCAATAGTTTGCAGCTGGCACCGGAAGCTGAATAAACGTGACTATCGGGGTATACAGTTACACCATGAATGTGGTGAGAAGCACGGTAGTGGCCGGCAGCAGCGCCGCACAATCGCCTTGCTCATCGCGGCGGTGGCGGCTGTGATGCTTATTCTGGTGTATCTCTTCTTGGTCACGTGGGCGTAGTGGTAAGAGCGCTGGGTTTCTTGGCGGATACGGATTTTCAAGGGCGCATGCGGACGGTATCCAGCAAGCCGGGTACACTGCATCTGTGGTCGCCAATCATATTGCTCAACAGGATTCGCCCGGCAACACGCAGCCCGGCAGCACACCGCCCGGTGATACCCCGGCTGGCAGCACCCCGGCTGGAACTGCCCTCCTCACCCCGGTGGACGTGCGCGCGCTGTGCACGGCCCTGAATACTCGCCCTACCAAAACCTTGGGGCAAAACTTCGTGCACGACGGCGGCACCGTGCGCAAAATCGTGCGGGAAGCCGGGGTGGGCCCGGGGGATAAGGTCCTCGAAATTGGCCCCGGCCTGGGCTCCCTCACCCTGGCGCTCCTGGAAAGCGGCGCCTACGTATCCGCGGTGGAGATCGACGCCGCCCTGGCCGCCGCACTCCCCGATACCGTGGCACGCCGCCACAGCACTCCGGAGAATTTCGCGCTGCTGCACGCGGATGCCCTGAGTATCACCGGGCCCGAGCAGCTCGCTTGCCCTCCCGCGCTCCGCACCGGCCAGACCGCAGCCGCGGCAATCTCCACCGTAACCGCCAGCATCGGCGCTCCCGGCAGCACGCAGCACTTCGCCCCCACCGCCCTGGTGGCCAACCTTCCCTATAACGTGGCGGTACCGGTGCTCCTCACCCTCATGGAAGCCCTGCCTAGCTTGGAAACCATCACCGTGATGGTGCAGCTCGAAGTCGCTGACCGCCTGGCCGCCGCCCCCGGCTCCCGCACCTACGGCGTGCCCTCGGTGAAAGCCGCCTGGTATGGCAGCGCCACCCGCGGCGCGAAAATTTCCCGCCACGTTTTCTACCCGGAGCCGAATGTGGATTCCGCCCTTGTCCACCTGCGTTTGCGGCCCGCGCCCGGTAACGATGAGCTGCGCGAACGCGTTTTTACGGTGGTCGACGCCGCTTTCGCTCAGCGGCGTAAAACCCTGCGCAGTGCCCTGGGTTCCTGGGCCGGCAGCCCGGCCGCCGCCGAAACTATCCTCCAGCGAGCCGGGGTATCACCACAGGCCCGCGGGGAAACCCTCACCATTGATGATTTTGTGCGGATCGCGCAGGCCCGCGAGCTCCCCAACTAAAAATCCCATTCCAAGGACCACCAGCTATGGCACATTTACTTTCGGTACATGATGTGGGCGTCAGCCTGGGAAGCCGCGATATTCTCAGCAACGTTTCCCTGAGTTTAGAGGACGGCAGCCGCATAGGCGTCGTCGGCCCGAACGGGGGAGGGAAAACCACGCTGCTGCGCCTCATCACCGGGGCGCTCGCGCCTACCAGCGGTGAGGTGATTCCCACCAATACCGCAAAATTTGCCACGCTCACTCAGGCCGATGAGCTGCCCGATACCACGGTGCTCGAGGCGATTCACGCCGGCACCGCCCGCCACGAATGGGCCAGTGACGCGCGGGTGCGGGATCTGCATGCCGGCATGCTTCCCGATATTCCCCTCGAGGCGCGGGTGCGTGAGCTCTCCGGCGGGCAGCGCCGGCGAGTGGCCCTGGCCCATACCCTCACGCGGGACGCGAATATTATTATTCTGGACGAGCCGACCAATCACCTGGACGTCGAAGGGATTACTTTCCTGGCGCATTATATTAAGGAACGTTTCGGTGGGCCGCGCCCGCGCGGGGCGCTGGTGGCCGTCACCCACGACCGCTGGTTCCTGGATGCGGTGGCCACGCGGCTGTGGGAAGTGGTGCCCGGGGTGGAGGGGCCGCGCGGGCAGATTCCCGGCCGGGTGGAAACCTACGAGGGCGGGTATTCGGATTATATTTTCCAGCGGGCCGAGCGGGAACGCCAGGCCGCGCTCGCCGAAGAAAAACGCAATAACTTATTGCGGAAGGAGCTGGCGTGGCTGCGGCGCGGCGCCCCGGCCCGCACCTCCAAGCCGCGTTTCCGCATCGAAGCGGCGGAAAATCTCATCGCGGATGTTCCGGCCCCGCGCGATACCGTGGAAATGACGCGCATGGCCGCCGCTCGCTTAGGCAAAGAAGTGGTTAATCTTGAGGACGTCAGCTTGCGCTACGGCGCGGGTCCGGAAATTTTACGCGGGGTGACCTGGCGGATTGCGCCGGGTGAACGCGTGGGGATCCTGGGCGCGAACGGCGCCGGGAAATCTTCGCTGCTCGCGCTCATCGCCGGGCGGCTCCAGCCCACCTCCGGGCACGTCAAACGCGGTGCCACCGTGAAACTCGCGGAACTATCGCAGCACACTCGCGAACTTGATGAGGTTGCGGATCTGCGGGTGGTGGAGGCCGTGAACGACGTCGCAGCTCGCGTGCAGGTGGGGAAGAAGGAACTCACTGCGAGCCAGGTGACCGAGCGGATGGGATTCACCCGCGAACGTGCCTGGACGCGGGTCAGTGAACTTTCGGGCGGGGAGCGGCGCCGCCTGCAATTCATGCGCCTGCTCATGGCCGAACCTAATGTGCTGCTCCTGGACGAACCGACGAATGACCTGGATACCGATACCCTCGCCGCGATGGAAGACGTGCTGGATGGTTGGCCGGGCACCCTCATTGTGGTCTCCCACGACCGTTACCTGCTCGAACGCATGACGGACCGCCAGATTGCGGTGCTCGATGGCCACGTGCGGGATCTACCCGGCGGCGTGGATCAATATTTGCGGCTGCGCGAAGAGGAACGCGAAGCGCGCGAGCGGGCCGGGGGTGCGGCTGGAGCGCGCGCGGGTGCTGGCGCTCGGGCTGGGGCTGGGACTCGTGCTGGTGCTCGTGCTGGCGCCGGCGGTGCAGGCGGCTCGGGCAACTCTGGGGCTGCGGCAGCCGCGTCCGGTGCATCGGGTGAGCGGGCTGAGAAAAGTGCGAGTGCCCTCCAGCGCGAAGCCCGCAAAGAAGTGCAGCGCATCGAGAAACGGATGAACCGGCTGCGCGAACAGATCACCAAGCTGGAGGAGCGCAGTACCGCCTGCGCGGCCAGCGGGGACTATGAGGAACTCGCGCGAATTGGTAAAGAGTTGAGTGAAGCAAGTGGCCAGCTTGACGAGCTGGAAGAACAGTGGCTGGAGGCGGCTGAAGTAGCCGAGGGATAAGGCAGGCGCACCCACCCAGCCAGAATGGCCATTTCGCCAGGCGTACACACACGCGGGGCCCGGGAGAATCCCGGGCCCCGCGTGCGTCGTCGCCGTACTACATCAGAATTTAGGCGGCCTTACGGAAAATCTGCGTGAGCTTGACGCGCTCACCCATCCGCAAAATCGAGCGTTCGTAAATCTTGCCGGCCAGGATCGCCAGCAGGAAGACCCCGAGCGCGTTGATGCCGACCGCCGCCAGTTCTTCCACGAGCGGGACCTCGCCGATGGCCGCGCGCATGGGCATCATGAACGGGCCGAAGAACGGCAGCACGGAGAGAATCTTCGTGACCGCGGCCTCCGGCAGCGCCGGAATGAGGTAGAGCGCGGTATAGAACGGGATGAACTGGAGGAACATGACCGGGGTGTTGATGCCGGCCAGGTCTTCCTGGCGGGACACCGTGGCCGCCAGCCCGCCCACCAGCGCGGTGGCGGTGAAGTAGCCGAGCACCATCCACACGACCGTGCGCGCCACCATACCGGCCAGCCCGAATTCCTGGAGGAAACTGAGGTCGGGAACCAGCCCGGAAATGGCCACGCCGGTAATAATCGCGCCGATATAACCGAAGAGGATCACCACCCAGCCGGCACCCAGGCCCAGCACTTTGCCGAGCAGGAGCGTGCGCGGGCGGACCGTCGTCAAAATAATTTCGACCACGCGGGAAGATTTTTCTTCGACGACGCCGGCGCCTACCGCGCCAATGCCACCCATCACCATGAAGAAAATCAGCATGGCACTCACCGAACCGATAAGGAAACCAATGGGATTCGATTCGAAGCCGGAGGGAGTGTAATTCACCGTCTGAACCCGGAGATTATTAATAGTATCCAGGTGGGCGAGAACCGTGGCATCCACCCCGGATTCCTCCAGCACATAGGTGCTGAGGACCTTCTTGAGAGCGGGAAGCTCCTTCGGATCCGGGGAAGTGGCCACGATCTGCGGCTCGAGGGCCGTGCCGGAAATGCCGATCTCCGCTTCCGGCTCTTCGGTGGCCAGCTCGGCGGCGATATTGGAGGTGGGGAGGGCGGCGAAACCGGCACTCTCCAGGTAGGGCTGGAGCTGCGCGGCGCTGGCCTCCAGGTAAATGCCCTGGGCTTGCGGGGCCGGGGCGGCGCCGGTGGCTTCATCGTCCCCGCCCAGGAAGACGCGGCCCGCGAAGCCGGCCACAATAGCGATGACCCACATAACCGCGAGGGAAATCATGGTGGCGCGGGAAGCGAAAACGTTCTTGAACTCGCGTGCGAAAACAATGCGTACCATTACTTAGCCTTCTTTCCGAACAGCGAGCCGAGCAGGCCACGCTTTTTCTTGGGGGCGGCCGCGTCATCTTCGTTTGCGGAGGGCACCTGAACAACATCGCGGAACAATTCCGTGAGGTGGGGGCGGCGCTGGGCGAATTCCACCACGGTGCCGGCACGCTGGGCCGCCGCGAGAAGCGCGGCGGTGGGGTCTGCGGTGGTGTTCTCCGGGTTAGTGGGGCTGTCGGGGTTAGCGGGCGTTGCGCTGGCGCCGGGTGCGGCCGGGCTTGTGGTGCCGGTAGCCGCAACCGTTCCGGGAGTCGCGGGCGAAGTTTCCACGAGCACCCGCGCAATTCCCGCGCTCAGCGGCGCCTCCGAGGTACCGGCCAGCGGATCGGGGTGGACGGTGAATCCGGCCTGGCTGAGGGCCGAGCGCAGCGCGGTTTCCTCCGCGCGCACCGCCAGCGCGTAAGGCGGATTACCGGAATTACGCAGCTCATCAACGGTACCGCGGGCCACGATATTTCCGCCCGCGAGGATCCCCACGCTATCGCAGAGACGTTCGACCAGGTCAAGCTGGTGGGAGGAGAAAATAACCGGAACGCCCTCATCGGCCTTTTGACGCAGCGTATCGCTCATAGTGCGCACCGCCACCGGGTCCAAACCGGAGAAAGGTTCATCAAGGATGAGGAGTTCGGGATCGTGAATGAGGGCGGCAGCCAGCTGCACGCGCTGCTGGTTACCGAGGGAGAGCTTCTGGACGGCATCCTCCCGGCGTGAGCCCACCCCGAGGCGATCCGTCCAGCGTTCCATGGCGGCCTGTGCCGCATCCGGGCTCATCCCGTGCAGGCGCGCGAAATACATCAGCTGCTTATCGACCTGCATCTTCGGGTAGAGGCCGCGTTCTTCTGGCATATAGCCGATGCGCTGGCGTGCCGCGAAATCAATGGGCTGGCCATTCCAGGTCACCTGCCCGGAATCTTTACTCAGGAGGCCGAGCATAATGCGCATCGCAGTGGTTTTCCCGGCCCCGTTCGAGCCGACGAAACCGAAGATTTCACCGGGGCGAACCGCGAAGCTAAGATCCTGCAACACTTTGCGCGACCCGAAACTCTTGGAGATGTTCTCGACGGAGAGCATAAAGGGTACGTCCTTGCTATTGTGCGATTGATGAATATTCTAGGGTAGCGTGCCACCCGCCCAGACACGGGCAACCGCCGCGCGTAAGACCGGTGACGTCACCTAGAGCGCCATCGTTCTATTTGCGTGTCGCCGTATAGTCTATGCCACAGCACTGGCGAAACCTAGAACTGAATTTCCGCACGCCCGAACGGTTAGTGCGTTTCCGCGCGCCTGCTCAGTGCGTTTCGACGTGCTTGTTCAGTACGTTTCTGCGTGCTCGCTCAGTGCCCGCCGCGGGTGAGGAGGCGCGGCTGCGATTCCAGCCCGCGCAAACCGTTCCACATAAAATTGACCACGTGCTCGGCCACCGTCTCTTTATCGGGTTGGCGCACATCCACCCACCACTGGCCCACCTGGCCGAGCGCCCCGGCCAGCGTTTGCCCGTAAATGCGGGCGTATTGCGGAGAAATACCATTGCGGCCGAGCATGGGCGCCAGCAAATCCGAGGCGTAATCAGCCACATCAGCGATGACGGTGGAGAAGGAATCCCCGCCCAGCGTGGCCGGCGAACGCTGCACGAGGAGGCGAAAACCGTCGTCGTTATGCTCAATATAATCCAGCACGGCGACGACGATGGACTCGAGCACCTCGCGCTCGGGCAGGCCAATGTTCATGCGCGCGGAAAGTAATTCCGTGAGCGTGACGAGCTCGCGATCCACCACCACGTTGTAAATGCCTTCTTTGGAGCCGAAATGTTCGTACACGACCGGCTTGGAGACCTGGGCGGCCGCGGCGATTTCTTCGATGGAGACCCCGTCGAAACCCTGGGCCGCGAAAAGTTCGCGGGCCACGCCCACCAATTGTTTGCGCCGGTCCGCTCGCGACATGCGCACCCGCTTCTTTTCCGGGGCGGGGGCAGGGTTGGTGAGCGTATTATCGGCGGCGCTGGCGGCATCGATGCCGTTCGTGCCCTCAGGCGAGGTCTGTTTCATACTTAGTATTATGCCAGGAGCGCTTCGGTCGGTTAGACTATACCGGTGCCGGCCCGCGCGTCGGCAGTTTTCCGCCATGGTGTAACGGCAACACAGCGGTCTTTGGAACCGTTATTCTAGGTTCGAATCCTAGTGGCGGAACGTTTTCGGGCGCAGCGTCAGCGCCCGTGGCGAAATATAGGGCGCATCGCCGCCAGAAAAGGGAAGGCATGGATCTCTCCGCTGTCGTCATCCTGGCTGCTGGCCAGGGAACTCGCATGAAATCAGCCACCCCGAAACTTTTGCATGAGGTGTGCGGCCGCACCCTGCTCGGGCACGCCATCACCGCCGCGCGCAGCCTGAATCCCCGCCACATTGTTGTGGTGGTGCGTCACGAACGTGATCGGGTGGCCGCCCACGCCCTTGAGCTGGACGATTCGGTCATGATCGCCGATCAAGATGAGATCAAGGGCACCGGCCGCGCGGTGTGGTGCGGGATGGAAGCCCTGGGTGCGGGCTTAAACGGCCCGGTACTCGTGATGGCCGGGGACACCCCGCTTTTGGGTGGGAAGATTCTCGGGGAGCTCGCGCGCGCCCACGGGAACAGTGTTCACGGCAGCGGTTCGTGCGGGAACACTGTTTACATGAACGACGACGCCGCTACCGCTCCGGCTGCCCCGGGCAACCCCGCTGTCACCGTGCTGAGCGCCCGGGTGCCTGACCCGGCTGGCTACGGGCGGATTGTGCGTGATAGCCAGGGCACCATCTGCGCCGTCGTAGAAGATAAAGACGCAAGTGCGCAGCAGCGTGCCATCGACGAAATCAATACGTCTACCTATATTTTCGATGCTGCGTTTTTGCGCGAGGCGCTGGCGACCCTGGGCACCGATAACGCGCAGGGGGAAATGTACCTGACCGATGTGGTGGCGCGGGCGTACCAGCTCGGCGCCGGGGTCGGTTCCTATGTAAGCAGTGATTACCTGGCTGTGGAAGGTGCGAATGACCTGGTCCAGCTGGCGGCGCTGCGCCGCGAAATGAATCGGCGCATCGGGGAGACTTGGATGCGCAGCGGGGTGAGCATTATTGATCCGGCCACAGCGTGGATTGATGTCCAGGTGGAGCTGGAGCCGGATTGCGTCGTCGAACCTAATACAATTTTGCGCGGAACCACGCGGGTAGCGCGGTTCGGGCACGTGGGGCCCGGGGAGCTGAGCAATGTCATCGTGGAGGAAGGCGCGCGGGCGCGGCATGTGCACCTGCACGATTGCCTCATTCCGGCCGGTAAATGTGCCCGGCACGCGATTGCGCTCGGGGAAACCGCCCAGCACCGCTGCGGCGGGTAAACACTGTTCCGGCGGTAAACACCGTTTACCGAGTAGCGGGTATCGCCGCGATCACATAAGCTGACAACGTCGAAAAACCCAAGCAGGCGAAACACATCGGGGGAGCACAATGAGCACGGGAATGCGGGTATCGAACGATAAGCGGCTGGTCCTAGCCACGGGCCGCGCCTATCCGGAGTTGGCGGAGGAGGTTGCGCGCTGCCTGCATATCAGCATGCTGCCCACCACCATCTACGATTTCGCAAATTCAGAAATTTACATCCGCTATGAGGAGTCGATCCGTGGGGCGGATGTTTTTATTATGCAGGCTTTCAGCAGCCCCATTAATAAATGGCTGATGGAGACGCTCCTCATGGTGGATGCCGCCAAGCGCGCCTCCGCCAAGCGCATCACCGTGGTCGCGCCGTACTATCCCTACGCTCGCCAGGACAAGAAGCACAAGGGCCGCGAACCGATTTCGGCGCGGCTGGTGGCCGATCTGCTCAAGACGGCCGGCGCGAACCGCATTATGAGCGTGGATCTGCACGCCGCGCAGAGCCAGGGTTTCTTCGACGGGCCGGTGGACCACCTGTGGGCGATGCCTACGCTGGTGGAATACGTCCGCTCCATTATTACTGGCGACGACGCCGTGATGGTCTCACCCGATGCCGGCCGTATTAAGGTGGCCGAGCAGTGGTCCTCGCGCCTGGGCGGAATTCCGCTGGCGTTCGTGCATAAGACCCGCAATATTGAGAAGGCCAATACCGCGAAGGCTAACCGGGTGGTCGGCGATGTGGCCGGTAAGACCGCCATTATTGTTGATGACATGATTGACACCGCCGGCACGCTGGTCGGCGCGATTCGCGTGGTCAAGGATGCCGGCGCGAAGGACGTTATTGTGGCGGCCACCCACGCGCTGCTGTCCGGGGAAGCGGTCGAGCGGCTCTCCAATGCGCCGATTCGCGAACTCGTGGTGACCGACACCGTGCCGATCCCCGACGAGAAGCGTTTTAAGGGCTTGACGGTGCTTTCCATTGCCCCCACCCTGGCGCGCGCCATCGACGAAGTCTTCGAGGATGGCTCGGTGACCTCGCTATTTGACGGCGCGTACTAAAGGTGAGGTAGCCTCACGAGGAGGCGCTGGTGCGATGAGCGCACCGGCGCCTTTCTTGTTGTGGTGGTAGCCGGGGCTTTGCGCGGTCGGGAGGGCGGTCATGGTTGCGGCTCGGGAGCCGGTATTTTGCGCGGCTGGGGGCCGGTACTATTTGCGGCTGGGAAGGAAGATAACGCACGTGGTGGTCACATCGAGCTGGGCGCTGTCCGTACTTGTTTTCGCCACCGGGTTGGTGGGCGGCATTGTTGGGTACCTGACCGGGGTGGCTTCGCTGGTCACCTACCCGGCGCTGCTGGCCCTCGGATTCCCGCCGATTACCGCCAATGTGACGAATGCGATCAATAATTTCGGGAGCAGCCTGGGCTCGGTGCTGACCGGCTGGCGCTCCATGCGGGCGGTGCAAGCCTATCCGCTGTGGCCGCAAATGTTTATCAGCGCGGTGGGCGGAGCTATCGGCGCGGTGCTGCTGCTGGCTTTCGACCCGAAAGTTTTCGAGTTCGTAGTGCCCTGGCTGGTTCTCATCGCTACCCTTTCCACGCTGGTCGGCCCCTACCTGGAGCGCCGTGGCATCCACGCGAATATTCCGGTTCCCACCTTCCTGGTGCTAGTGGGAGTGCTGGGCGTGTACGGAGGTTATTTCGGGGCGGCTTCGGCGGTTGTGTATCTTGGCATCGCCGCGATCCTCACCCCGATGACCACCCACGAGGCATTGCTGCTTAAATCCCCGGTGCTGGGCTGCGCCAACCTCACCGCGCTGCTGTTCTTCATCTGGTCCGGGGAAGTGGATTACGCGGCGGCGCTGACCATGATGCTCGGCGGGCTGCTGGGCGGGATGGTCGGTCCGCACCTCCAGCGTTTCCTTCCCGGTGGCGTGGTGCGCTGGCTGGTCGGCATCTTCGGGACGGCGCTCGCGATCTGGCTGTTGCTACGGGCGTTGGGGTAGGGCGGCACGTTGAGGTAGACGGCATCGAGCAAGCCCCGCGAGCATGCGTGCGGCTGCCGTTAGTTCCTTTTCCGCCAGTTTCTCAGTTCCTCACTCGCCGCCGGCTTAGTTCTTCACCCGCCACCCGCGCTGGCGGAATGCCTCGGCTAGGCGAGCGGTTGCGGGAATCTCGCCGCTCGCGATGCGAGGGAGCATGGGCTTGCCCGGGTTGAACATCGTGCGGACGAGCCGCCGAGGGAGGTGGAGGTCCGGGTGGAAAACCTGCAGTTCGATCCAGCCGTAGCTGGTGCGGAGCTCGCGTCGCTGGCGATCCTTGACCTGCTGAGAGGCATCTCGGTGAGGTGCGCCGTCGTACTCCACAATGATGCGCTGCTCCTCGAAGAGCATATCGGGTTGGCCGAGCGGGCAGCCGTCCGGGGCGAGAAGCCGCTGGTTGAGGCGCGGTTCCGGGAATCCCGCCATGGCGATAATGAGCCGCAGGAGGGTTTCCATTGGCGAATCCGCGCCCACCCGCGCCCAGGCCAGCGCCGCGCGGAAGTGCGCCACAAAATTCCAGCTCGGGTGTTCGGCCAGGAAAGCCTCCAGTCCCTCGCGGGTAGCATAGGGCGCTGATCTCCTCTCGAAGCGCCGGCGAGGAATGCGCAGGAGCGCGTCAATTGCCGCGATGAGCTGGTAAAACGATAGGTCCGGCACGCTCGCCAGTACAGCGCGGGGCCGGGAGGTGATGCGAAGATCCCCGCCGGGCGTGCGGATCGTTTCAATGTCGCTGTCCAGCAGCTGCGTGCGATCCCAGCGGATGAGGGGGTGTGGGGAACAGTATCGCTTCGAAGGAAAACCGCAGTCTAGCTGCATTTGTTCAGTCCACGAATTTACCCGATAAGGGAGCGGCAGCCCCCATAAACGCATCGCCGATAATCCAGTTACTACACTGCCCGGAAACTGATGTTGTACAGCCAGGAGTGCGTCAGCTTCCGTGATGTCACGCGTCGTGTCCCGGTAAATACCGTGTGCTAAACGCTGAAACTGACCGCGGCGGGTGAGGGTTCTGGGTAGCCCCAAATCGTCTAGCTGCGCGACGCTAAAAATAGGTGGGTGTTGAAGAAGTTTCGCCATAGAGCGAGTATTGAGTCAGACGGCGGTCTGGGCAAGGCGCTATCCACAGGCCGGATCGAGAATCCACAGGCAGGCTCGGTGTAGAGAGGCCACCAAGATCTTCGGGTGTGTAGTCCGGTGAGTGGGCAAAAACGTAGTGCAAATCTAAGCACCATTTTGGCCCGATTTCTGTCATGGGCTTGCACTTTGTGCCCCCTACGGTCGGGGATTTGCACTTTGCGTGTGGGGAAGGGGTGGTGCGACGACGGCGCCAGCTGGCGGGGCGGATTCTGGCGGGAAGGGTGCGGGGTGTGTGAGGAGCGGCAAAAAACTTTGTTTTTTGCCGCCGTAGCCCTAAAATTGACGGCGTTGCTTCGGCGAGGGAGGGAGCTCGAAGCGCGGAATTACCCGGTCGTTGAATTGGGGAATCGCCCGGTCTACGGGATGGCGATTCTGGTGAACCTGCGGAGCAGGGAGCTGGGATCGGAATTCGCGCTCGCGGACTCTTCCGTTATCGACGCGGCAGGCGCTCCTTCGGGTGGCCTGCTTTAACGAGGCCACCACCCGGCGCGGCGTGTGCGGCGCGGGTGTTTATATCGACAATATCGAGGTCAGCCCGCCACGTGGGCGACCGCTAATCTGACGAAGGAGAATCATGGCTATTGATGCTGCGAAGCTGACTGCCGAAACCCGTGATGAATTTGGCAAGGGTGCGGCCCGCCGCCTGCGCCGCGATGGGCGCGTTCCCGCGGTGCTGTACGGGCACGGAATTGAGCCGGTGCACGTGCACCTGGATGCTCACGATCTGTTCCTCGCGGTCAAGGGCAATCCGAATGCCCTGGTCAGCCTCACCATCGACGGTGAACTGACCCTCGCGCTGGTCAAGGACATTCAGCGCAACCCGCTTTCCCGCTCCATCGAGCACGTGGACTTCCTGCGCGTCAAGCGCGACGAAAAGGTCGAGGTTGAAATTCCGGTGGTCGTTGTGGGCGAACCGGCTCCCGGCCTCATCAACACCCTGGAACTCCTCAATATCCTGGTCTCCGCCCCGGCGATCGATATTCCGGAATCCATCGAGGTCAATGTGGAAGGTCTCGAAGATGGCGCCCGCGTGACCGTGGCGGACCTCAAGCTTCCCGAGGATGTGGAAGCCCTGGTCGATGGCGAAGAAATCGTCTCCCTGGTCATGGAGCCCCAGGTTGATAAGGCTCTGGAAGAGGCCGACGCCGCCATGGCCGAAGCTCAGGCAGAAGAAGCAGCCGAAGAAGCGGCAGCTTCCGAAGGTGCCGGCGAGTAATTCGGCGATGCACCTCACTCGCCACGAGTGACTCTCACGCGGCCGCGGACGCAATGTCCGCGGCCGCGTGCCGTGTCGGCGTCGTCGTAAAAAATACGAAGCACGCAGGGGCGGAACAATCCCGGGCAAGCGGGTACGGTTGAATATGCACAGGAGGAACGCATGTACGCTGTTGTTGGATTAGGCAATCCCGGTGCTACCTATGCCGGAACTCGCCACAATTGTGGGTATATGGTGGTGGCGGAGCTCGCCGCGCGCTGCGGGGGGCAGTTGCGCTCGCACGGCGCGACCCAGACGAATCAGCTTTCCGCGCGGGTCGGGGTGGCGCCCGGGCAGGCCGGTGAGCAGGTCATTCTTGCCACGTGCCAGTGCTATATGAATACGTCGGGCGGGCCGGTCAGCGCGCTGCTGCGCTATTACGACTGCCCGGTGGAGAATCTTATTGTGGTTCACGATGAGCTTGACCTGCCCTTCGGGACTCTGCGCCTCAAGCGCGGCGGGGGCGAAGGCGGGCATAACGGGCTCAAGTCGATTTCGCAGTCCACGGGCTCGAAGGATTATATTCGGCTGCGTTTCGGTATCGGCCGGCCGCCCGGGCGCCAGGACCCCTCCGATTTTGTGCTGCGCCCCTTTAGTTCGACGGAGCGCAAGGAGCTTGATGTGCTCATCGCGCAGGCCGCGGACGCCGTGGAAGATGTGCTGCGCAACGGACTGGTGAGCGCCACGATGCGTTTGCACACGAAGCATTAGCCGGCTGCGGTGTGGAGCTGCGGTGCCGCGGCATACGGCGCGGAGCTGCGCGAATGCGGTGTGCCGAATCGCCCGCGCTGCGCTAAACCGCCGGCACCGCGCCCGCGCCGCGCCGAGCGCGAATCGAAACCCAAGAAGGACGAGGAAGGAAACGAGCGTCCCGTGCAATTAGAATCCTTGCTGCCGCTCATCGGCGCTGATCCCGCCCTGAGCAGCGCTGCCGCCTCGACCGCCACCCGCCTGGATATTCCGATGCCGCGCGGGGTGGTGCCGCCGGCCCTGGCGTACCTCGCGCGCGCGAATGCCTCGGAAAGCGCGGCTCAGCAAACCGACACCGCCGCCCCGAAAAACCCCACCGCAGAAACCGCCCCCGCCCCTGAAACCGCGAATGCCTCGGAAAACGCCGCTCAGCAAACCACCACCCCCCTCCACGTGGCCGTCACCGCCTCTGGGCGGGAGGCCGAAATCCTTGAGGGGGCTATGCGCGCCTACCTTCCGGCCGAGCAGATCGCGGTGTTTCCCTCCTGGGAAACGCTGCCGCACGAGCGCCTGTCTCCGCGTTCGGATACGGTGGCTCGCCGCCTCCTCACCCTGCGCCGCCTGGCTCATCCGGAAGAATTCGAGCCGCTGCGCCTGCTTATTATGCCGGTGCGTGCGCTGCTTCAGCCCATTACCCGCGGTCTGGGTGATCTGGCGCCGGTGCGCATCCGCCTCAACGAGGACGCCCCCATGGAGGAGGTGGAAAATGCGCTGGTGAACGCTGCTTACACCCGGGTTGATATGGTGGAACGCCGCGGCCAATTCGCGGTGCGCGGCGGAATTCTGGACGTTTTCCCGCCTACCGAACGCCACCCGATCCGCGTGGAATTCTTCGGCGATACCGTGGACGAAATCCGCACCTTCTCCGTGGGCGACCAGCGCTCCATGGAGGAACGCGAAGAACTCTACGCCCCGCCCTGCCGCGAAATTCTCCTCACCGAATCGGTGCGCACCCGCGCCCGCTCGCTCATCAGCGAGCTGCCCGGCGCCACCGATATGCTCGACAAAATCGCCGCCGGCATCGCCCCGGAGGGCATGGAATCCCTCACGCCGGTGCTCGTGGACGGCATGGACGCCGTCGTGGACGTGCTTCCCGCCACCGCCCGGCTCCTCATTATCGAGCCGGAACGCGTGGACCAGCGCGCCGAATCGCTCATCGCCACCACGGAGGAATTCCTGGCGGCGGCCTGGAGCGCGGCGGCGGCCGGTGGCACGCCTCCGGTGCAGGCCAATGCGGCGAGTTTCGCGACCGTCGCGGCCACCCGGGCGGAAGCGCTGAAACGCGGCCAGGCCTGGTGGACGCTCGGCGGCTTTTCCGGCAACGCATTGTCCGGGAACGCTCCGTCCGGTAGCACCGTCGCCGAAAACAGCGCTTCCACCGGCACCAGTTCCGGCAACGTCGCTTCCACCGGGGGCACCACCAAGAACGACGACGCCGGCGCCGCTGTCGCGGCGCGCGAACCGCGCAAATTCCTCGGGAAAGTCGATGAGGCTCTCGCCGCTATCGGGGAGCAGGCACGGCGCGGGGTGCGCCAGGTGCTGGTGGTGGACGGGCCCGGCTTGGCGCGCCGCTACGCCGAACAGCTCGGTGAGCTGGGCGTTCCCGCCAGCGCGGTAGCGGAGCTCCCCGCCCACTTCGAACCCGGGGTGGTCTACGTGGTGGCCGCCCCCATCGCCGAGGGCTTCGTTATGGAAGGTCAGCAGCTCGGGGTGTACGCGGGCGCGGACCTGACCGGGCGGGGCGGTTCCTCCACCCGGGATATGCGCACGCTGCCCAAGCGGCGCCGCAAGAATGCCGTTGATCCGCTGTCGCTGACTCCCGGGGATTTTGTGGTGCATGACCGCCACGGGGTGGGCCGCTTCGTGCGGATGGAAAAGCGCGCGATTGGCGGTAAAGGCGGGCAGCGTGAATATATTGTGCTCGAGTATGCGCCGTCGCGGCGCGGCGGGCCGCCCGATCAACTCTGGGTGCCCACCGACCAGCTTGACCAGGTCTCGAAGTATTCGGGCGGGGAATCCCCGAGCCTCAATAAAATGGGCGGGGCCGATTGGGAGAAAACCAAGTCGAAGGCCCGGGCTGCCACCCGCAAAATTGCTTCCGAGCTTATTCGCCTTTACGCGCAGCGCATGGCCACTCCGGGTATTGCATTTTCGCCGGATACTCCCTGGCAGCGCGAGCTCGAGGACGCTTTCGCCTACGTGGAAACCCCCGATCAGCTGCACACCATCGACGAAGTGAAAGCCGATATGGAAAAGCCGGTCCCCATGGATCGCCTTATTTCCGGGGATGTGGGCTACGGCAAAACGGAGATCGCGGTGCGGGCGGCTTTCAAGGCGGTGCAGGATGGCCGCCAGGTGGCGGTTCTGGTGCCGACCACCCTGCTGGTGGAGCAGCATCGCGAGACTTTTGAGGAACGCTACGCCGGCTTCCCGGTGCGGGTGGCGGCGCTGTCGCGTTTCCAGAGCGCGCGCGAATCGGAGGAGGTCATCGCCGGGCTTGCCGATGGCAGTATCGATGTGGTGATCGGCACCCACCGCCTGCTCACGGGAAATGTGCGTTTCAAAGCCCTCGGCCTCGTGGTGATTGACGAGGAGCAGCGTTTCGGCGTCGAACATAAAGAGACCCTCAAGCAGATGTACCCGAATATCGATGTGCTCTCGATGTCGGCCACCCCGATTCCGCGCACGTTGGAAATGGCGGTCACGGGGGTGCGGGAAATGTCCACCCTGGCCACTCCGCCCGAGGAGCGCCACCCGATTCTCACCTACGTGGGCGCGCGGGAAAATCGCCAGATCAGCGCCGCGATTCGCCGCGAGTTGCTGCGCGACGGCCAGGTTTTTTACGTGCATAACCGGGTGGGGGATATGGGCCGAGTGGCCGCGCAGCTCGGCGAGCTGGTGCCCGAGGCGCGCATCGCCGTCGCCCACGGAAAAATGAGCGAACGCGATCTGGAAAATGTTATTCAGAATTTCTGGAATCATGAGATCGACGTCCTCATCTGCACCACCATCGTGGAAACAGGCCTCGATATTTCCAATGCAAATACGCTCATTGTGGATAATGCCGATAAGCTCGGGCTTTCCCAGCTCCACCAGCTGCGCGGGCGCGTGGGCCGCGGGCGCGAGCGCGCCTACGCGTATTTCCTTTACGACCCGGATCGCGCGCTCACGGAAACGTCCCTGGAACGCCTGCGCACCATCGCCGCGAATACCGACCTCGGGGCCGGCACCCAGGTCGCCATGAAGGACCTCGAAATCCGCGGGGCCGGCAATATGCTCGGCGGCGAACAATCCGGCCACATCGAGGGCGTCGGTTTCGATTTGTACGTGCGCATGGTCTCCGAAGCGGTCGCGAAAATGCGCGGGGAGATTCCTGGCGACGACGACGCCAGCAGCGATGTGCGAATTGAGCTGCCGGTGGAAGCCTACCTACCCGAGGATTACGTGCCTTCCGAACGGTTGCGGCTGGAAATTTACACCAAGTTGGCGGCTTCGCGCGGGGAGGCCCAGCGCGAGGAAATTCGCGCGGAATTGCGCGACCGCTACGGGGAGATTCCCGAGGTGGCCGCGCGGCTCTTCCGGATCGCGCAGCTGCGTGACCTGGCGCGCAGTGCCGGGCTGGAAGAAATCACCCAGATGGGGCGCAATGTGCGTTTCGCGCCGGTAGCGCTGCCCGATTCGCGGCAGGCACGGCTCAAACGCCTGTATCCGGGGGCAATGCTCAAGCCCGCGGTGCGAGTCCTCATGGTGCCTGTCCCACCCGCGCCCGCCGCGGGGAGCAGCGGGGGCGGCGCCGGGGGAAGCGCGCGCGCCGGGGCGGGTAGTGCCCGCCCGGTTTCGCTCGGGGTGGCGCAGACCTCCGCACGCCTCGGGAGCGGTGCGCCCATGGAAGGTGATGACCTGCTCGAATGGGTGTCCCATCTCATTACCGCGGTATTTATTTCCTCGGTGGGGTAACAGCTGGGGTAGCAGCGGGCTATTCCGGACATGCGGCCGGTGTTCCGGGGTTGTACTATCGGGCCCGTTTCGGGGGTGTCCCGGCGAGCTTCTTCACGCGGTGTACCCGGTGTTTCCGGCTCGCTGGCCTGCCCTCATGCTTACCTTTGTGATGATTGTGATTTTGAAGTACCTTTATCAATCCTGTCGTGATTTGATAAATTAAATCGTACGTTGTGGCGGTGGAATAGATGGGCTGAGCTGCGGGTACCCGCGTGGAAAGCTGGCGTGCTCGTGTGTTTATGTTCGTTAAGGGCGCCTAAATCCAAGAAATGGGATGACGCAACGGCACCGATGGTGGTGGCCCTGTGGAGTGGCTGCTCTTAGCGTAAGGAAGAATATGAAGAAAGTACTCAGAGGTGTCGTGGCTGCCGCGACCGCCTGCACGGTGATGCTGGGCGGTGCGGGCGCGGCTTTCGCGGATTCGACGAGCCCGAATGGAGCTACCGCGCCGGTTGCTTCAGATGCCTCGTCGGGTGCCGGAGCTGCGGGTGCTGCCGATGCGGGCGCGCCGGCAGATGCCGCCGCAGCTGATACCAGTACCGCCGACTACGCCGCGGGCAAGATTAACGAAGTCCTGGGGGCTACTCCGGCCGATCAGGCCGATGCCTGGATGGTCAGCGCGCTGCAGAATCAGGCCTCTCACTATTCCAAGGCCTATGTGGATCAGCGCTTCGTTGCGGCTGCGCAAGCCTATGTGAATGCCTATTCCAACGGGGTATCCGACCTGGACAAGGCCATTGTTGAAGTAACCAAGACGGCCAAGACCGTTGCTGAAATGGATCGCCGGGTCAACGAAGAATTCCAGAAGTCCGCGGCCGGAAATAAGAGCGAAGTCGTTCAGAAGATTCGTTCCTGCATCGACCTCGCCAAGCAGAGGAAGAGCAAGGAATTCAACCAGTGCCTCAACGGCATTATTGTGCTGCAGAACCTCGAAGCTTACGAGAAGATGATTATCGCCGGTGATGCGGTGCTCAACGGAGATGTTTCCTATATTGATGCGGAGACCCTCGCCCAGCTCAAGAAGGACGTTGCTTACCTGCGTGAAGCTACCGCGTACCGCCCTGAAGCTGAGAAGCTGACCGGTAAGACGTGGTGGAAGGATATTGATCCCGCCACCATTACCCCGCTTGGGGATGCCGATTATGCTCGCCTTGAGCAACTGCGCTGGATTATCTCCGGCGAAAAGGAATTCAATGGCGTGAAAACCACCTACGGGCAGAGCTCGGACCGGGTGCGTGACCTAGTCCGCAAGGCCGGCTCCCTCAAGGCCAAGGCTGATACCGCTACTCTCATCGCGGGCTTGCAGAACCCGGTGGTACGCAATGCGGCCCAGCAGCTTTTCGATGCTGCCCCGGATAACTACGCTGCCGATACCTTCTCTCACGTGCTTCCGCTCCTTGATGCTTGGGCTACCAAGCTTGGCGAGGCGAAAGCCGCTATCGAAGCCGAACAGGCCGCCCAGCTCAAGGCCCTGGCCGCGCTGGATTGCGCTCCGCAAGCCGCGCGCACCCAGGCCGAAGCCGATATTCAGGCAGCCACCGCTGCGGCACTTGAGAAGCTCAAGCCGGTTGTGGACGAAGGCGTACTCACTGAGATCACTGCCGAACACGCGGCAACCGCGCGCGGTGCTGTGCACAATGTCGCTTCCCTCAAGGAATGCGCGCCGGCCGACCCGGCACCCGCGCAGCCTGCGGAACCGACGCAGCCGGCCCAGCCGACTACTCCGGCTCAGCCCTCCCAGCCGACCGCTCCGGCTCAGCCCGCGCAGCCCACTGCGCCGGCTCCCGCGGACCCGGCCCCGGCAGGATCCGCCAAACCGGCCACTCCTGCTAAGCCCGGCAAGACCGTAGTGAAGAAGTCGGCGAAGAAGCTCCCGAATACCGGTGTGGAAGCCGCATCCTTGGCGCTCCTCTCCGGTGCCCTGCTCGCCGGCGGGGCGCTCGCGGTGCGGCGTCGTCGTGCCGCCTAAACGCGACCATTAAATGAGCTGATGCTCGGGCGGGCCCGGCACGTGCGACAGACAAGCGCGTGCCGGGCCCGCTTTTTCGAAAAACTAGTGACGTTTCATTTTTTTGCTCTAGGATGATAGAAAGCACAACAAAGGAGTTGTTATGACGATGAACGTGAGTCCGAATCTTCTCAAGAATTTTGCGCGGCGCACGTACGGCGTCGCGGGGGCGCTGCTGGTCATCGCGATTGTCCTCCAGATTGCGGGGCCGTTCGCCACGATGGAACTCAATGAGCTTCCCGCTGGCACCGCGGATCCGGTCAAGGTTGGCTTGGCCTATGTGGTCAATGTACTCATGCAGATTTTTACCTTGCAGCTGGCCGGGGTTGCCGCGCTCATCGCTTTCTTGGCTCACCCCGTGCTGATCTCGGTGGTGAAAGAGGAAGAAAGCGGGGCGGGCGGCGTCGTCGTACCTCTTGGTGACGGGGAAGAAACCGCAGCGCACTAAAACTCTTCGTGCAAGTGCGTGAGCTAGTTAGCACCCGGGCGGTTCGCGCGCGGTGCCAAAGTCCCGAGTGCGCGAAAATCTTCGCGGCTCAGGGCGAAAACGCCGAGTTAATCACGGCCTGAGCATGACGCGCGCGGGTGTTTTGAGAGACAATAGAAACAGCGGATATTCCGCGCAGGTAGCCACAACTATGTGGCACGGTCTATATGAAGGAGTACCTGTGGCATTCATTGAGGCAGTTAACGCCCGCGAAATTCTCGACTCCCGTGGCAACCCCACCGTTGAGGTTGAAGTTGTCCTGGATGATGGCACCTACAAGCGCGCATCGGTTCCCTCCGGCGCGTCCACCGGCGCCTTTGAAGCCGTGGAAAAGCGTGACGGTGATAAGGGTCGTTACCTCGGTAAGGGTGTCGAGCAGGCAGTGGAAGCGGTGAACGAAATCATCGCTCCGGAAATCATTGGCATGGACGCCAACGATCAGCGCGCTCTTGACGCGCTGCTCATTGACCTGGACGGCACGGATAACAAGGGCAAGCTCGGCGCGAACGCCATCCTGGGTGTGTCCCTCGCCGTGGCGCACGCCGCCGCCGAATCGGCCGGCCTGCCGCTCTACCACTACATTGGCGGCCCGAACGCCCACATCCTGCCCGTTCCCATGATGAACATCCTCAACGGTGGCTCGCACGCCGATTCCAACGTTGATATCCAGGAATTCATGATCGCCCCGATCGGCGCCGAAACCTTCAAGGAAGCGCTGCGCTGGGGTGCTGAGGTGTACCACACCCTCAAGAGCGTTCTCAAGGAACGCGGCCTGGCCACCGGCCTGGGCGATGAGGGCGGCTTCGCTCCCAACCTGGATTCCAACGCCGAAGCTCTGGACCTCATCGTCGAAGCTATCGAGCGCGCCGGCTACACCCCGGGCAAGGACTTCGGTCTCGCCCTGGACGTTGCCGCCACCGAATTCTTCGAGAACGGTGTTTACAAGTTTGAGGGCGGCACCAAGTCCTCGGACGAAATGATCGCCTACTACGAAGAGCTCGTGGAGAAGTACCCGCTCGTGTCCATCGAGGATCCGCTCTCGGAAGACGAATGGGACGCTTGGAAGAAGCTCACCTCCGAAATTGGTGACCGCGTCCAGATCGTTGGCGACGACCTCTTCGTCACCAACCCCACCCGCCTCCAGAAGGGGATCGAAACCAAGGCTGCGAACGCGCTCCTGGTGAAGGTGAACCAGATCGGTTCGCTGACCGAAACCCTCGAAGCCGTGGAGCTCGCGCACCGCAACGGTTTCCGCACGATGACCTCGCACCGCTCCGGCGAAACCGAGGACACCACGATTGCGGATCTCGCGGTGGCCACCAACTCCGGCCAGCTCAAGACCGGTGCTCCGGCCCGTGGCGAGCGCATCAACAAGTACAACCAGCTGCTGCGCATCGAAGACGAACTCGGTGAAGACGCAGTCTACGCCGGTCGCGCTGCTTTCCCGCGCTTCAAGGCCTAAGGTTCTGGAAGCTCCGGGCTGGCTAGCTTGGTAACCGGTTAGCCTGGTAATCAGGTAGCCGGGTGGCCTACGGATAGCGCTGAGCGCCGCTCTTTCCCTTTGGGGAAGGGGCGGCGCTTTGTTATGGGGGCGGGTGTGCGGCCGGTCGCTTTTTGTAAGCCTCGATGTCAAAGGGGTGTTTGTAGGGAGCCCTCGACAGGACTGCCCACCTTTCATCGGGCTGGTTCACAAAGTGGTACTGGAGCTACAGCCAACACCCGATTTTTTGTCGTGCAGTACCACTCTGTCAGACTCGATGTTCTCCAGTACCACTTTGTCCTCATGTCGCAGGATAGTATTCGGGTCGACTCGGTGGGCCGCCCCGCCGCGCCGGCCCACCGCGTAGGCTCGCCGCCGCGGCAGGTGTGGGGTGTTTTTCCGAGGTGTACTTCGCATGTACGACATCTGCACTACATCTCTGAAAACATATACCGCCCGGCTTGGGGGCGCGCCCTATTCGCGGGCGGTGATGCCAGGCGCCTAGACTGGTAGCCATGAGTGTTCGCCGTCCCCCCTCGCGCCCCGAGCGCAACCGCCGCATCTCCGCGCGCGGAACACAGGGAAATCAAAGATTTGAGGCGAACCACGGAAATCAGGCGAGCCGTCGTGATGCTGCGCTGAGCCCCCGGGACGCGGCGCTGAATCCCCGAGACGCCGGGGCAAACCCCCGCTCAAGCGGTACCCCGCGAAAAGCATCCGACCTCATGCCGCGCGGTAAAGCAGGTAGTCGGAAACCGAAGCGACCCGCTAGGGAAGCGGGCGGCGATGCGCAGGCGCGCTCAGTTCACTCGGATCGCGCGACTCGCTCGGCACGCTCAGCCCGCACAGCTCGATCACCTCACTCAGCTCCTCGTTCAGCCAGCTCTCCGGCTCGCGCGGGAGCGGCCTACCGCAGTGAAACGTCATCACGCCCGGGGGCTACCCCGCGGCCCGGAGCCAAGTCTCGCCCCGGAGGGAAGCCGTGGCAGGGCGGCAATCAGCGCCAAGCCACCATTAACCGCTCGGAGAAAACCAGCCATTCCGGGCAGGGCGGTTCGCGGGGGAACAAGGCCGGGCGGAAAGGCCAGCGCCGCGCCATAAAAGTGGAATCCGGCCAGCGCCAGCACACCGTGAGTTTGCGAGCGGTGGCCATCGCGCTTTTTGCGATCCTCGCCATTATTATTGTGACCCCCACGGTTTCGCGTTTCTCAGAACAGCAGCACGAATTGCGGGCGGTGCGCGCGGAGCTGGAAAACGTGCAGCAGCACACCCGCGAACTCGAAGTGGAAAAAGCCCTGTGGAATGACCCGGATTACGTGCGGGCCCAGGCCCGGGTGCGGCTCGGCTACGTTGTTCCCGGCCAGCGGCTCTTCGTGGGCGCGGATCCGAATGAGGGCACCGCCCAGGAGCAGCTGGAAGAACGCGTCGCCACCGTCAATCGAGAACGCCGCGCGAATACCCCGTGGTACATTACCGGCTGGGATTCCATCACCATCGCGGGTAATTCCGTGGACGGGCAGATCGATAACCCGGACGAAGCCCCGATGTATACGCCGCCCACGCCGCAACCCGATAGCGCCACGCAGCCGGAAGGTGAAACCCCTGCGGATGGCTCGGCTCCCGCCCCGGCAGAACAACCAGCCGAACAACCAGCCGAACCGCCCGCAGAACAACCAGCGCCGGAAGACGCCGCCAACCCGGCCTCCGATACCGCGCCCGCCCAAGATACCGCGCCCGCTCAAGATACCGCGCCTGCCGCCGAAGGAGAATAAGTATGACCGATGTCCTCACCGAGCGCGACGTCACCCCTGAGCTCCTCACCCGCATCGCCGCGAACGCCACCCCGCTGCGCCCCACCGACCGCGGCGAGGTAGCCGCCCAGCTCGGGCGCGTCCCGCGCGGCCTCGTCGGCATCGGGGCACGCTGCGCCTGCGGCCGCCCCGCGGTCACCATCACCCTGCCGCGCCTCGGCCACGGCGAACCCTTCCCGACCCTCTTTTACCTGTGCCTGCCCTACCTGGTCAAAGAGATTTCTCGCCTGGAAGCGCGCGGGGAAATGGCCACCATGACCGCTGCTTTATCCGACGACGCCGCACTGCGGGCCGCCCACCAGGCAGCCCACGAATCCTATATAGCGCGCCGCTCCCTGCTCGGCGAGGTCCCAGAAATCGCCGGGGTATCCGCCGGGGGCATGCCCGAGCGGGTCAAATGCCTGCACGCGCTGGCCGGCTACGCGCTGAGCGCGGGGCGGGGAGTATGCCCGCTGGGGGATCGGGCCCTTGACCTCGTCGGTTGGGATGGCACCACCTGCCACTGCGAGGACGTGCCTAATTCCCGCGATGATGAAACCAGCGCAGCAGCGCACTAGAAAGGACATAGAACCGACCATGGCGGTTTCAGCTACCCCCACGCCCACCGCGCCTTCGCAGCGGGTTGCCGGTATTGATTGCGGCACTAATTCCATTCGCCTCCTTATCGCCGACGTTCCCGGAAAAGATGGAAGTTCCCTGAGCGATATCACCCGCCAGATGGAAATTGTGTACCTGGGCCAGGGCGTGGATGCCACCGGGCACTTCGCCCCCGCAGCCCTTGAGCGTACCCTCAACCAGGTTGATATATACGCGCGCCTGTGCCGGGAAGCGGGCGTGACCTCCATTCGCTTCGCTGCCACCTCCGCCACCCGCGATGCCTCCAACCGGGCGGACTTCCTCGATGGGGTCGTGGCCCGGCTCGGGGTGCGCCCCCAGGTGCTCACCGGCACCCAAGAGGCCCAGACTTCTTTCTCCGGCGCGATCTCTGCGCTGAGCTCGCCGGCCTCCCCGGTGCTCCTCATTGACCTGGGTGGCGGCTCCACCGAACTCGTACTCGGGCGCGCGGACGGTAGCGTGATTGCCAGCCATTCCATGGATATTGGCTCGGTGCGAATGCGCGAACGCCACCTGCGCCACGATCCGCCCACCCCGGCCGAACTAGAAAGCGCTCGCGCCGATATTCGCGCGGCCTTGGACGAAGCAGAAAAACATGTTCCCCTCGCCCAGGCCGAAGAGGTGGTTGGGGTGGCCGGCACCGTCACCTCGGTAACCGCCACCTGGCTCGGGCTCGACACCTACGATTCGGCGGCGGTGCACGGCACCGCGATGCCGCTGGTCGATATTGAAAAAGTCACCGACTGGTTTATCCACGCCACCCTGGAAGAACGCGCCGCGCTCGGCTTTATGCACCCGGGGCGTGCCCCCGTGATCGGAGCCGGGGCGCTGGTCTGGCAAGAAGTGGTACGCCGCATCGCCCAGCGCCGCGCCGCCGCGGGCCGCCCGCTCGGCACCATCACCACCTCGGAACACGACATCCTTGACGGCCTAGCCCTGTGGGCCGCTCGGGAACCCCAGCCTCCCGCCCGGCCGGCCGCTTAGGCGGCAGAGTCCGCGCTGCCGCGGGCGGCGTCGTCGTGCAAGGTACCGGAAACGCGGTGGTGCCGCACCCGCACGCGAGTAGCGAGCGCTCCGAGAACCACAGAAAGTAGCGTGCCGAGGAGTACCCCCACGCGCGCGTGGGCTTCGTGCGGGTCGGTGGGCGCGAAGGAGAGCTGCGCGATGAGCAGCGAGACCGTGAAGCCGATGCCGGCCAGGATCGACATGGGGAAAATATCGCCCAGGTGCAGGCCCTCGCCCAATTTGAGGCGGAAAACTTTCACGAAAAGCCAGGTGCCGCAGAAAATACCGATGCATTTGCCCAGCGGGAGGCCCAGGTAGATGCCGATAGCGACCGGGTCGGCGAGCAGCGCGGTGATCCCGCCGGCCTCGGTAATATTCACGCCCGCGGCGAAGAACGCGAAAATCGGCAGCGCAATCCCGGCCGACCAAAAAATCAGCCGTTCGCTATAGCGTTCCGTGAGCGGGGTGTCGTCCGCGTCGGTGGTGGAGGTGGGGATCATGAAACCGAGGACCACCGCGGAAATCGTGGCGTGCACGCCGGCGCGGAAGAAGCAATACCAGCACACCAGCGCCAGCGGCCACAGCAGCCACCAGCGGTTCCAGCCTTTCCAGCACAGCAAGCCGAAGAACGCCGCCACCAGCAGGCCGGCGCCCAGGAAGAGGAAATTCACGCCGTCGGAGAAGAAAATCGCGATGACGATAATTCCGCCCAGGTCGTCGGCCACCGCGAGCGTCATGAGGAAAATACCGGCGGCTTTCGGCAGCCCCTTACCCACCAGCGCCAGCACTCCGAGCGCAAAAGCAATATCGGTGGCCACCGGAATGGCCCAGCCGTCATAAATATGCGCGCCGGAAATCGCCTGGGTGGCGCAATACACCCCGATGGGCCCCAGCATGCCGGTAAGTGCGGCCAGCACCGGCAGGGCCGCTTTGCGCGGGTCGTTGAGGGAACCGATAGTGAATTCCTGCTTGAGTTCCATACCCACCACGAAGAAGAAAAGCGCGAGCACGAAATCCGCGGCCCAGTGCGCCAGATCCAGGTGGAGCCCCAAACTTTCCGGGCCGATTTTTGTGGCGGCCAGCGCGAAGTAGGTATCGCGGCCCGGGGAATTTGCCCAGATGAGCGCCACGAGCGCGGAAATAACCAGCACCAGCCCGGCGAAAGATTCATTGCGCAGCGCCTGGCTGTAGCGGGTGACCGGCGCGGCAAGTTTCCCCACCCGGCGCAGTCCCGTGCGGAGCTTGCGCTGCCCGGTTTGCGCGGTGGTTTCCGGAACCGTGACGGTTTCCGGCGAGGCTCCGGTTTCCGCGGAGGTTTCGGCGGTGGTTTCGGCGGTGGTGGATTCGTGCGCGGTGGTGTCGCGGTTCTCGCGCTGTGTCATTCCCTCTCGATTCTGTCTGCCCAGGTTTTGGTGGTACGACGGCGCAGCTACCGGCGGGCGGCCCTCGACGCAGGTAAAGCCGGTGAAGCGACGCGCTTAGGATCCCTCCTACTCTACAGGGTGGCGCGACAAGGTAGTATTCTAGGGATGTTCATACGCGCCCGTTGGGCTCGCATGTACTGCCCCCGTAGCCCAATTGGCAGAGGCACCCGACTTAAAATCGGTTCAGTGTCGGTTCGAGTCCGTCCGGGGGTACTGATCGCGGAAACCGAGAAGTCTTTCAGGAAAAATTCAGGCAGGGGCTTGAGAATAACCCTGGAGACGATATTGGACGAGTTATAACCAAGTTTGTACATGACCTGGATGCTAACCGGACGATGGTCGCGTCTGACAGTAGGCGGGCCGCCTATCCGGCGGTCCACCACAATACAGGAGGGTATTTTGTCGAATCCCGTGATGAGTAACAACCCGTATTTCCGCAAGGGTGCTGCCACGCCGAACCAGCAGTTCCGCGGTGGCAATATTGCAACGGAACCGCGCCAGGGTTACCAGGCCGGCCCGGGTGTTTATGAACAGCCGAGCGGCTACGGTACGGAGCAGCCCGGCTGGTACAACCAGTACGGCTTCGATCAGCAGGGCTCTGGCCAGGCTTATCCGCAGCAGGGCTATGATCAGTACACGGGCGGCTACGGCCAGCCCGGTGCTTTCGGGGCTCCGGCTACCGCCACCATGACCTACGACGATGCCATGGTGAAAACCGCGATTCTGCTGGCGGTCTCCATTGTTGCCGGCGCGGCCACCATGCTCTTCGTGCCGCTGGATTCGGCGATGATGCTCGCGATCCCGGCTTCCCTCATCGCTTTCGCGGTGGGCATGTTCGGGGCCTGGCGCCCGATGGTCGGCCCGGGTATCTCCATTGCCTACTCCCTCTTCCAGGGTGTGGCCCTCGGCGCGATCACCAATGCTTTTGACACGCTCTACCCGGGGGTGGCCTTCCAGGCAATTCTGGGTACCGCGATTGTGGTGGGTGTAGCGGTGTTCCTCCACATGTCCGGGAAGGTCCGCACCACGGCCAAGGGCCGGCGGGTGGTCCTCACCATTATGATCGCCTACATTATCTTCGGTTTCGTCAATCTCATTCTGATGCTGACCGGCGTGACCAACTCGCTGCGTAATATTACGGTGGGTGGCTTCCACCTGGGGATCATCCTCGGGCTGGTCATGATCGCGGTGGCCGGCTACGTGCTCATCTCCGATCTGGAAACCGCCAAGCTCGCGGTGGAACGCCACGCACCGAAGGAATTCGCGTGGACGGCAGCTTTCGGCATCGTCATGACGGTGCTGTGGATCTACCTCGAAGTGCTGCGCATCGTGGCCTACCTGGCAGCTTCCTCGCGAAACTAAAAGAATCGCGGAACTAAGAGAAGCGCGGAACTAGCCAGTGCCGCGGGCAGGATTAGCGCCGGGAAACTGGCAGTACTGCGTAACCAAGGCTGATAGCTAGAACGAAGGCCGGGACGGATGTTTTTCCGTCCCGGCCTTCGTGTGGTTCCGTATGTCGTTATTCCGGGGGATGGCCCGGCTCGGTAGCGCTATGCGCCGGCCGTAGCTCTATGGCCCGCGCTAGCCGAGCTGCCGGCCGCGGGGCTGCTAGCCGAGCGGGCCAGCTCCCGGGAGCGGGCAGGCGATCCCGGTGCGCGCATGGCATTGGTAGCCGTTGGGCACCTTATGGAGATACCCCTGGTGCTCCTCTTCGGCCAGGTAGAAAGGCCCGGCGGCCAGCGCCGGCACCACTTCCGTGACAATGGCGCCGCGCCCTGCCTGGCGAAGCACATCTTCATAAGCAGCGATCATGGCCCGGGCGGTGCGCTCCTGGGTGTCCGTCGTCGTAAAAATAGCGCTGCGATACTGGGTGCCCACGTCGTTTCCCTGCCGGTTCAGCGAGGTGGGGTCATGGGACTCGAAGAAAAGCTGGAGCAACTTCTCCAGCGGAAGCTCGCGCGGGTCAAATACCACCCGCACCGTTTCCGCGTGCCCGGTGCGGCCCGTGCACACCTCCGCGTAGGTGGGATTCGGCGTGGTGCCGCCCATATAGCCAACCGCGGTGCTCAGCGCGCCCGCCTCCCAGGCCAGCTTTTCCGCGCCCCAAAAACACCCCGAGGCCAGGTAGATGAGCTCTTCGCCCGGGCCGGGTTCGGCAAGGACGGGCGTCCCTAGAACCACGTGCGGCGCCGGATTCGGATTAATCGGATCGGGCCGACCCGGCAGCGCGGGGGTAGCAGATAGATTCACGATCAGCTCCTTAGCTCTCTGGTGGCGCCCTAGCGTTCTGGCCTTCTAGCCTTCGTAGGGCTTGATATCGAGGATTTCCACCTTGACGGGGCGGCCCAGGCGGTTCTTGAAGGTGGTTTTCTCACCCTTCTTCAGGCCCAGGATGGCCTGCCCGAGCGGCGCGCTTTCCGGATACACTTCCATCCCCACAATATCCGCGGCTTCGCGCGAACCGAGGAGGAAGGTTTCTTCCATGCCGCCAATCGTGGCCGTCACAACCGTGCCGGAAGCCACCTCATCGCCCGAGGGCGGCTCGGATACATGGGCGTTTTCCAGCAGCGCGGTCAGCTCCACGATCCGCCCCTCCAGCTTCGACTGCTCTTCGCGAGCCGCCTGGTAGCCGCCGTTCTCCCGCAGGTCGCCCTCCGAGCGCGCCGCTTCGATCTTCTTGGCGATCTCCGCGCGCTGCACGGTAATCATGTCATTGAGTTCGGCCTTGAGGTGCTCGTACGTTTCGGGGGAGAGCCAAGCCCCCTTGGTGTTTTCAGACATCTCTTCTCTTTCTCGTCACGGCGGGCGGGTGCTCCGCGCACCTGCCCGGTTGGTCATTCTGTTATGAGCCCGCGCTCGCGCGGCGCAGCTCGGCACGCCTTCGTGCGGCGATGCGGTTGCGGGGGCCCGAGCGCTGGGCGCGGGTGGGACGCCCCACTCGGATAAAAAAATCATGCCCTGACAGGCATGTTTCTCCGGCTAAGCATACCAGCCTTCCGGGCGATGCAACATTCCCCTGGATTTTCTGCTGGCGGGGGCCGCGTTCCACTCCGCTACCATCGCGGGCCAGCGCGTGGGCCTCCTTGGTAGAGTAGCGCGATAAGCGCCAGCGCCAGCTGCGGAAGAGCGCCAGCTGCGGAAGAGCGCCAGCAGCGGAAGGAGAAGGATGATGGACGAACGCCGTCTCCTCTGCGTCCACGCCCACCCGGATGACGAATCGTCGAAAGGCGCGGCCACCATGGCGAAATACGCCCGCCTCGGCCGGGTACGGGTGGTCACCTGCACGGGTGGGGAACGCGGGGATATCCTCAATCCTTTATTCGACGACGCAGCTCTGGCCGGGCGCACCATGGCACAGCTACGCCGGGAAGAAATGGCCGCCGCTGCCCGCATCCTCGGCATTGAACACGTTTTCCTCGGCTTTGTGGATTCCGGGCTGCCCGAGGGCTACCCGGATGCGGAGCTTCCCGCCGATAGTTTCGCCCGGGCTGCGGACGCGGATGTGCATCGCGCTCTCGTGGCTCAGATCCGCGAGTTCCGCCCCCAGGTGGTGACCACCTATGACGAAAACGGTGGCTACCCGCATCCCGATCACCTGCGCACCCACACCGCCACCCTCGCGGCGGTGCGGCTGGCGGGGGAGCCGTGCTGGCCGGAGCTGGGCGAGCCCTGGCAGGTTTCCAAGCTGTATTACGATGCCAATCTTTCCTTCGCCCGGCTCACCACCTTGCACGAGGCGATCCTTGCCGCCGGCCGCACCAGCCCTTTTACGGAATGGCTGAAAGAGGCCGCGCAATTCCCGCGCCCTCGTCATGCCGCAAGCACACGGGTCGGCGTCGTCGCATATTTCCCGCAGCGTGACGCGGCCATGCGCGCGCACGCCTCCCAAATTGACCCGAACGGGCTGTTCTTCGCGGCGCCGCGGGACCTGGAGGCGCAGGTGTGGCCTCATGAGGACTTCTACCTGGCGGCTTCCACCGTGGGCCCGGCGCCCGCGGAGGGCGAGACGGATCTATTCGCGCGGGTGCCCGGGCTGGAAAGCGAAGAGCAGGCGGCGGCGCGGTACCGGTAGTTACTGTCCGTTCCCGACCCGCTCCCCGGCGTCCTTGCGAGCATCCTGGGTGATGAGCGTTTCCACGCCATTTCGGTAGTCCTCGGATTCGGCGGCGACTTCCTCCGCTTCCTGGCGCAGTTCGTCCGCGGAGAGTTGCGCGGTGTGCCGCGGCATGGTGGCCAGCACCTGCTCGGCCTGGGCGCGCGGATCCCAACGGACCTCCGGCCAGCGCGGGGCCAGCCGGGCGAGCGCTTGGGCGAGGAGCTCGGTCACCGCGAGGCGCGCGAACCATTTGCGATCCGCCGGCACCGCATACCACGGCGCGTATTCCGTGGAGGTGCGCTCGAACATGGCCTGGTAGGCATCCATATAGGCAGGCCACTGGGCGCGTGCCTCCACATCGGAGGGCGAATACTTCCAGTGTTTATCGCGGCGCGCCAGCCGGCGCAGCAGCCGCAGCCCCTGCTCCTCGTAGCCGATAAGCAGCGCCACCTTGACGAGCGTATAGCCCGCGCCCACCAGCTCCCGCTCGAACTCATTGATTTTTTCGTAGCGCTCCTCAATTTCCGCGGGCGTGGCGAGCTCATCGACCTTCCCGACCAGCACATCTTCGTAATGCGAGCGGTCAAAAACTCCGATCATACCGGCCGGTGGTAGCGCGCGCCGAATCCGCCACAGAAAATCATGAGACAGCTCCTCCGCGGTGGGCACCCCGAAAGAGCGCAGGTGCACGCCCTGCGGATCAACCATCCCGAGCACATGCCGGCAAATTCCGCCCTTCCCGGCGGTATCCATGCCCTGCACCACGAGCAGCACGCGCCGCTCACCTCCCTGGCGCGCTTCGGCATAGAGACGTTCTTGCAGCTCAGCCAGCAGCTTCCCGCGCTCTTTCATGGCGGCTTTCCCGGCCTTTTTATCCCCGTGCCAGCCCGGCGTGGATCCGGTATCAACGGACGCTATCTGAAAACCCTCCCGGACTCGCAGCGCAATCCCGGGCGCCGTGGTCCACGTGCCGGCGTGCTCGCGCGCCTCCGGGTTCTTCTTTTTGCTCATCTTCGCTCCTATGCATTGCCGTTTTCGTGTGGTGCTGGGCACCAGTCTAAAGGAGGGGTACGACGCCGCCGCGGCCCTCCGGGCCGCGAGGCCGGCCAAGCGGGCTTGGTAGTCATGCAAGCTGGGGAGTGCTCAGCGCGTTGAGCTCTGAGCTGACTGAGCGCGGCGGGCGCTCGTTAGGCGACGGCGAAGAGGGTGAGCCAGACCGCTACCGCATGGCAGGCATAACCCGCCACTGTTCCGGAGTGGAAGAATTCGTGGAATCCCCAGGTACGCGGCCAGGGATTGGGCCAGCGGAAAGCGTAGGCGAGCGCACCTACCGTGTAGCAGATCCCGCCGGCAATAATGAGCCAAACGATGCCCGGGCCGCCGGCCTCCCACATATCCGGGAGAAACCAGATGGCCACCCACCCGAGCGCAATATAGAGGGGAACATACAGCCAGCGCGGTGCGGCCGGCCAGAAATTAGAGAGCGCGATCCCGCCGAGCGCCCCGCCCCACACAATGGCCAGCACCAGGGCGGCGGTACTGCCCGGCAGCAGGGCGAGGGAAAGTGGGGTGTAGGTTCCGGCGATGAGCAAGAAAATATTCGAGTGATCCAGACGGCGCAGGATCGCGTGGACTTTCGGACCCCAGGACCCCAGGTGATACACCGCGGAATGCCCGAAGAGCACCACGGCGCTCAGCCCGAACACAATGACTCCGATGGTGAGCGCGGCGGTGGGTGCAAAAACAATCTGGACGATCATATTCGCCAGCGCGAGCGGGGCAATAATGGCGTGCTGCCAGCCGCGCAATACTGGTTTCGGTAGCGCCGATGCGGGCAGGCGCCGCCGGGCGCTGTGTGCGCTGGACCGCGCTACCGCGGGCTGTGCCGCCCCGGCGTTCGATGCGCCGGTTTTCTTCTCACCGCGAGTCTCACCGCGAGGCGCGGGGGAATCACTACCGCGCTGGCGTTCGCTAGTGGCGTGACAAAGACGGGTCATGGTGCTCCCACGTGATCGGTGATGCCTCCGGGGTCTCCGCAGGCCGGCACAACGCGGCGGCGGGTGAAGCAGGACCTGTGGCTCCGGTTCCCCGCACCGGTCTAAGCCGCTGGCGCAAGTGTACGCTGCTTGCCTGAGTATTTTCCGGGTATCTTTTCCTGTTCGCTCAGGATGGGCGGGCTACAGTTAAACGGTTAGGTATCTAGCCGCGGCGCGTGATCGGCGCGGCCTTGGCATAGGGTGGCTCAGGTTGCCGCGGTTCGGGCCGGCGCGGTTCGGGTTGCCGCGGCCCTGGCAGGGCACGGCTTAGATCGGCGCAGCTCGGGCCGGCGCGGCTAGAACGAGGGAGGGAGACAGCGTGGGGATGTCATCATGGCTCTACGCCGCATATGAACGCCGCTTGGTGCGGGAGCTGGCCGGCAAACGCATGCCGCAGCACGTGGCCATTATGTTGGATGGCAATCGGCGTTGGGCACGCGAGCTGGGTGAATCTGCCACGTTCGGGCATCGGGCCGGGGCCGAGCGCATCGCCGAGGTGCTCGGCTGGTGCGAAGATGCCGGCATCGAGGTGGTTACTCTGTGGCTGCTCTCCACTGATAATCTCTCCCGGGCGGCCGAAGAAGTAGGCCCGCTGCTCACCATCATTTGTGAAACTGTTGAAAATCTGGCGCGCTCGGGTCGTTTCCGGCTGGTCGCGGTGGGTAATCTTGATCTTCTTCCTGAGGAGTACGCCCAGCGCCTGCGTGCCGCCGCCGCGAGCACCGAATCCTGTCATGGTTTGCACGTGAATATTGCGGTGGGTTACGGCGGGCGCCAAGAAATTACCGACGCGGTGCGTTCCTACCTGCGCGATGAGGCGGAAGCCGGGCGCAGCCTCGCGGAGGTCGCGGAAGATTTTTCCCTCGCGGATATTACCGATCATCTCTACACCCGCGGCCAGCCCGATCCGGATTTGGTGATTCGCACGAGCGGGGAGCAGCGCATGAGCGGCTTTATGCTCTGGCAGTCCGTCCACACCGAGCTGTATTTCTGCGAAACCTACTGGCCGGATTTCCGGCGCGTGGATTTTTTGCGCGCGCTGCGCGACTATACGCAACGTGACCGGCGCCGCGGCCGCTAAGCTGCGAGCACGTGGCCGCGGGCGGAGCCGGAGTGGGGCGCTCACACCGAAAAGGTGCGCTAAATCAGCCCTTCGCGGCTTTGGTATTCGAAGAATCCTTCGCTCAGTTCGTTGCGGGTCAGTGGCTCCCAGCCGGCATGCGCGGTCATGAGGCTGCGCGCGGTGGTGGCGAAAGCACCCACGGTATACAGGTGTGACATGGACATGGTCGCAAGGCCGGGGCTGGCTTCCCTCCCGAGCAAGCTCACCCGGTCAAGAGTGTCGATGGTGGTGGCGATAAAAGCGCTGCGAGCCCCGGCCACATCCACGAAGGGGCGCGGGAGGGATGCCACGTGGAGTCGGTCACCCGAGGCGGTGATCATGAGCGCGGCACCGTCCTCAAGCAAAATGGCGACGAGCCGCGGCCCGAAACTAAACCAGTGTTCGGCCACCGCGGCAAATTCGTTTTCGGGGCCGCTAATACCGTAAAGCAGCCGGATATCTTTTGAGGTTGCGACGACGACGTCACTTAGCTGCAAGAAACTTTCGGCTTGAATACGTACTCGATCCAGGTTGCGGGCGCGGGGGTGGCGCAGCGCCGGCGAGTAAATAATTGTGGAGGTGGAGCGGCATACCCGCAGCCATTCGCGCACGGTGTGGGCCGCGGGCATGGCATGGCAGGCATCCCCACCGAAAATAGTGGCGGAGGGGCTGAAAAGATCAAAATCGAGTTTGCGGGCGCCGCGTTCCGGAGCTGGCAAAATATCCCAGCTTTCTTCCGGGTCTGCGTGTGCGTCCCCGTAATGAGCTTCGGTGAAAGCTGCCGGGGGCGGGGTGGGCAAGCCGGAGGTGAGAGCCGCGCTAACCGAGTTTGAAGCAGTGCTGATCGGGGCTGAAGTGCTGCTGATCGGGGCTGAAGCCGCGCTGACCGGGCTTGCGGCGGGGCGCAAGAGAAGCTCGACCCCGTGGGCAGCGGCGTAATCGCGTACGACTTGCGGATCGGAAGCCTCGGAAATATTGGTGACCATCCGAACTTCGCGAGCCAGGTGGGCTAGATTGACAGCCACCTTAAACATGGTGCCGGCGCGAAATGGGGTCTCCGCTTCACGCTGGTTGGCGATGGCATCGCCAATTACGAGAATCGTCATGCGAAATCCTCGGGGTGGCGGGTGAGCGGGGTGGTATCCAGGCCTGTTCCGTCCGCGAATTCTTCCGGATCGAAATCATCGTCATCCTCGCCGGCCGCGGGTTCCGCAGCGGAGGGCGGTGCGGCGGCAGGGGCACCAGCGGGCGCATCGGCGGGACTACCCGTGGGAGCAGAGCCGCCGCGCGGGGCAGCGGGGGCAGGCGTAGCTTCCGCCACGGCTTCCGGAGCTGGCTGAATAGCCGGTACATCTTCAGCGCGTACTTCACGGACCGCTTCCCGGAGGGCCGCCACTCGGTCCTCCTTGGAAGCCTGCGGCGGGATAGCGGGGGCGGGCGCCTGATAGCCACCCGTTTGTGCTGCGGCCGGCGCGGCCTGATTCACCGGCGCGGCCTGGTTCACAGGCGCGGCCTGATTAACGGGAGTATTCGCCGGGGCAGGAGCGGGAGCAGCCGCCGGGGCTGCTGCCGGTTGCGGGGCTGCCATCGGAGCGGCCGCGAGGCTTTCGCCGCGTTCGGCGGCATCGATCCGGGCCGCCGCGCCATCAAGCCAGCTTTGGCAGTGGCGGGCTAGGGATTCGCCAACTTCCCACAGTCGCAGGGATTCTTCGAGAGGAATGGAGCCTTGTTCTAGGCGGGAGACAATATCAACTAGCCGGGCCCGGGCATCTTCGTAGCTGAGGGTGGCCACGCGCGCCTCAATATCTTCGCGCGGGTGAGGTGCAGAGGCGCCGGGTACCTGAGGTCCGGACACCTGATGCCCGGGTGAGCCGGGTGCCTGGGGCGTGGATGCACCCGCTGCGTGGGGTTGGGATGAGCCCGGCGCTGGCGCCGGGGGTGTGAATCCCTCAGGAGTGGTTCCCTTAGCTGCCATGCGCGCTCCCTTTCACTTCGAGGTGGAGGCTTCCCGCGGCCAAAATGGCACGCAGGTGTTCTCCGATTCTGACATCGTTTTCTTGTGAGACTACTCTGTCATCCCCGCTTAGGATAACCGAATACCCGCGCTGCAGTGTCGCCTGGGGGGAGAGGGCCCGCAGCTGAGAAAGCAGCGAGGAAATATCTTGGGAATTGGAGGCCATATCGCGCCGAATATGGGCCCGCAGCCAGGAGCGCAGCGACTGAATATCTTGTTCGCGTACCTCCACCATGGTGCGGGGGCGGGCCAGTACCGGCCGGGCGCGTAATGCTTCGAGTTCCTTAGTGGCGCGTTCCACCCGGTGGCGCATGCCCTGGCGTAAGCGGCGCACCGCCGCCTGCACACCTTCACGTTCCGCTTCCCGATCCGGGACGATGCGTTTGGCGGCATCCGTAGGGGTGGAGGCCCGCAGATCAGCCACATAATCGCTGATGGGATTATCTCCCTCATGCCCGATAGCGGAGACTACCGGAGTGCGGGTGGCTGCAATAGCACGCACCAGGTGCTCATCAGAGAAGGGAAGGAGATCTTCCACGGAGCCACCCCCGCGGGCCAGCACAATAACATCCACTCCGGGATGGGCATCGAGTTCACGCAGAGCCGGAATCATCTGGGCCACGGCATCCCGACCCTGAACCGCTACTTCGCGTACCTCAAAACGAACCCCGGGCCAGCGCAGCGAGGCGTTAATAATGACATCCTCTTTGGCTTTGGTATTGCGCCCCACAATAAGCCCCACCGCGCGCGGTAAGAAGGGGAGCGGCTTTTTCCGTTCGGGTGCGAACAGGCCTTCGGCGGCGAGTTTAGCTTTCAGGGCTTCCAAACGGGTCAGAATATCACCCACGCCAACAGGGCGGATTTCCTGTGCCCACAGGGAGAGCGAGCCATTACCGGTATAAAAATCCGGGACCGCCCACACCACCACCCGGCTTCCGGAGGTGACGGTTGCGGGAAGTAGATGGCTGAGTATTTTCACCGTCATAGAGACGTTTTCTTCCAGATCCCGCAAGGTGAGGAACTGGACTTTGGCTCCGGGGCGGCGCTGGAGGGTAATGACTTCACCTTCCACCCAGAGGCGTGACATTTTCGCCACGTATTCCCGGATTTTGACCGAGAGGAGGCGCAGTGGCCACGGGTGATCCGGTGTTGTCTGCGCAGCCCGTTGCGGCAGGTTGGCGGGTACCGGAGTTGTTGAAGCCATATCAGTTATCGTGCCATGTTTTGCCCCGCACTGCTACGGGACAATCCGCGTTTCATGATCTTCTTCGCCGTCCAATGCTTCCCGCAAGGCGGCATCGTGGAAACGTTTGACCTGACCTTCTTCCGCGGCAATGGCCGGCGGGGTAGAAAAATCAGCATCCAGGCTTTCCAGGCGCCGCGCGGTGACCAGCACGCGCGTATCGAAAGAGGAGAGCGCCGAGTTGTAGTTTTTCACCGCTGAGGTGAGGGAATTCCCAAGCCTTTCCAGGTGGCCAGCCACCACCCGCAGCCGATCCGTCATTTCCCGGCCCAGCGCAATAATATGCCCGGCTTCCTCGCTGACTTTACTGGAGGCCCACAGCGTTGCCACGGTGCGCAGCAGCGCCAGCAGCGAGGCAGGAGAAGCCGGGATCACCCCGAGATTCAGGGCATCCTCCAGGAGTGGGGGATCTTCCCGCAGCGCTTCCGCGAGCAGGGATTCCCCCGGGAGGAACATAATGGTAATCCGGGGTGAGCCCGGGAAAAGCGCGGGGTAATCCCGTTTGGCTAGAGCGTTCACGTGAGCACGCACCGCCTTGGCGTGCTGTTTGAGTAGATCCTGGCGCCGCGCGATTTCCTCCGCCGTGGTAGCCGGAGCGGCCTGCGCCTGGAGCATCGCGGTGAGGGGAACCTTGGCATCGAGGGGGAGATGAGCACCTCCGGGCAGGTGGATAACCATATCCGGGCGCGCTCCCGCCGCGCGCCCACCACCCGCGGGCGCGGAAACCTGCTCCGAAAAATCAACGTGGGGGAGCATTCCGGCGGCCTCCACCACCCGGCGCAATTCCACTTCACCCCACATGCCGCGCGCCGAGGTAGAACTGAGCGCCCCGCGCAGCGCCTGGGTAGCCCGCGCCAGATCTTCCTGGGTGCGCGCCGCCGCGCTGAGCTGGGTGCGGATTTCGGTGCGCTGCTCGCCCTGAAGAACCTGCACATCCCGAACCCGCTGCTCCATCACCTCAAGCTGCTGGGTAATAGGAGCCAGGGAACGCAAAATATCGTTATCGGTTTTAGCGCGGGCGATGAGCCCGTTATTTTCCTCCTCTAAACGATCCGAACGAGCCTGGGCGGCCGCCAGCTGCGCCCGCACCGCTCCGGCATCGCGCTGCGCCTCCTCCAGTTGCTGGCGCACCAGTGCCAGCTCACGGGCCGAAACCGCCCCACCCGAGCGCACCCGCGCGCTCAAGAACCCCAGGGCGAAACATGCGCATCCCACCGCGATAAGAGCACCTAGAACAATCGAAATATCCATAGCGGTATTCAAACATCCACCTACGACAGAAAAATGGGAGGGAAGCGGACTGGCGGCGTCGTCGCCCCTTGTTCCCCGCAAAAAACTTTGATAGCTTTCAAAAAGCGGGGTATAACGCAACTCACACAACAGTTGGGACGTACGGCCCCGCGGGCGGTGCCGCGAGGAAGCGGCGCCGGGGAGAAAGGAACACCATGTCTACTATCGTCGTGACCGGAATGGGCTCGGGTATTGGCGCTGCTTGCGGGCAGATTCTGGAAGAACGCGGGCATACGCCCGTCGGTGTTGATTTGCGCGGGGCAGAATTTGAAGCGGATCTGTCCACGCCGGAGGGAATAGCGGATGCGGTTGCTCGGGTGGTGGAAAAGTACCCGCAGGTTGACGGGGTGATCGCGAATGCGGGCACCCAGAGCAATTCGCCTCTCGATCTCAAGGTGAATTACTTCGGCGCGCGCGATACGGTGCGCGCTTTCCTTCCCTACCTGGAGAAGGCGGACAATGGGCGCGCGGTCATTACCGCCTCGTGTGCAAGTTTGCAGCCCAGCGACCCTAAGCTCGTGCAGCTGCTCCTCGATGATCAGCGCGAAGAAGCCCTCGCCTACGGTAAGGAGCTGGCCGATCAGGGCCCGATGCAGGGCTACGCGAATTACGCCTCTTCCAAGCGCGCTATCGCCACGTGGGTGCGCCGCGCGGCCGTGAGTGAAGAATTTGCCGGGCGCGGCGTGGGGCTCAACGCGGTGGGGCCGGGCGTGGTCGCCACCCCGATGACGAAGGAACTTCTCTCCACCGAAGAGGGGCGCAAACAGGCTTTCGGCGCGCTACCCGCCCCGTACCACGGCGCCTCGGAAGCTCGCGATATTGCCGACGCCCTCGTTTTCCTCGTGACCGGACTCTCGCGGACCATCACCGGGCAGATTCTCTATATCGACGGTGGCGCGGATGCGATTTTGCGCGGCGAAGATATTTGGCACGCCCCGAAGTCCATGGACGCGCCCGTACGGTAGTGAACGGCCGGTAGCGCCGCACCTTACGGCGGTAGTGCAACGCCGCGGCCCGGTAGCGCCGCACCCGGATTGCGAGTCCGGGGAATAGCAGCCCGCCCTCCTTTCTCTTAGCTAGAATGGAGGGCGTGGCTTTAACAATTGGTATTGCAGGACTTCCCAACGTCGGAAAATCGACCCTATTTAATGCGCTCACGCGCGCAACGGTGCTCGCGGCGAACTACCCCTTCGCGACGATTGAGCCGAATGTGGGCGTGGTGCCGCTCCCGGATGCGCGGCTGACCAAACTCGCCGAAATTTTCGGGTCGCAGAAAATTCTGCCGGCGACGGTCGATTTTGTGGACATCGCCGGGATCGTGCGCGGGGCCTCCAAGGGGGAGGGCCTGGGCAACCAATTCCTCGCCAATATTCGCGAAGCGGATGCGATTTGCCTGGTCACCCGCGCTTTTGCGGATCCGGACGTGGTTCACGTGGAAGGCCGCGTGGACCCGAAGGATGATATCGAAACGGTCACCACCGAACTCATCCTCGCCGATATGCAAACCCTGGAAAAGGCGATCCCGCGCCTGACCAAGGAAGTGACGGGGAAGAAAACCCCGAAGGAAACGCTCGATGCCGCGCAGCGAGCCTACGCGCTCCTCGAGGCGGGGGAGGTGCTCTCCAACCACGCCGCCGAATTCGACGCCGACACCCTGCGTTCCTTCCAGCTCATGACCTCGAAGCCCTTCATCTACGTTTTTAATACCGACGACGACGGCCTCGCTGACACTGCCATGCAGCAGGAACTACGTGACTTTGTGGCACCTGCCCAAGCCATTTTCCTCGACGCCAAATTCGAGGCGGAACTGGTGGAACTCAGCGAAGAAGAAGCCCGGGAAATGCTGGAGGCCACCGGTCAGGAAGAATCCGGATTGGACCAGCTGGCTCGGGTGGGCTTCGATACCCTCGGCCTGCAAACGTACCTGACGGCCGGCCCCAAAGAAGCCCGCGCCTGGACCATCCACAAGGGCGATACCGCCCCGCAGGCCGCCGGCGTGATCCACACCGACTTCCAGCGCGGCTTTATTAAAGCGGAGGTGGTCTCCTTCGATGACCTGGTGGAATACGGCTCGGTAGCCGCCGCTCGCGAACACGGAAAACTGCGCCAAGAGGGCAAGGACTACGTGATGCAGGACGGCGACGTGGTCGAGTTTCGCTTTAATGTGTAGGGAGCGCGTGGGAATGGCTGTGAACGTTGATATTGCGCTGCGCCCGGTGCGTGAGGGCGACGCCGCAGCTATCGCGGCGGCCTTCGCTTCCCACCCGGATATGATTCGGCAGGGCAATATCACGGATATGGCCGGGGCCCGCCGCTATATCGCGCGTATCTTGGAGGCACCGGATTCGCAGCTGGCCTGGGTGATTGCGCGGGATGATACCGACGAACTCATCGGTATGGTCCGCATCAATGCGGATTGGGATGAGAAAAACGGGTGGTTTTCCTACTGGCTGCACCACGACTACTGGGGGCGTGGGATGATGTCGCGGGCCGCGGCGGCGGTGGCGGATTGGGCCCTGCGTGAGCGCGGCTTGGAACGCCTCGAACTCGGGCACCGGGTGAACAACCCCGCCTCCGGCGGGGTGGCCCGCGCGGCCGGATTCGTTAAGGAAGGCACCGAACGCGGGAAATTCTTGATCAACGGGCAGCGGATCGACGTTGATCTGTACGGGAGGCTGGCAAGTGATCCGTTCCCGCACTACCGTCCCGTTCCGTTTCGCGGATAACCAGCTCAGCACCTCTTCCCCTAAAAGTGTTTTTCGTTACACTTAAGGAGTTATGAATACCACGACACCTGAAGAATTTTCGGTGACAACTTCGCGGTTGCAGCTCCGGCTGCACCGGCCCGATGATGCGCCGTGGCTGCATAGTATTTACAGCCGCGAAGATGTCACCAGATACCTCATGACCGATGCCTGGAATCCCGAACGGGCGGTTAACGAAGCTGCCCAGCGCGCCCAGGCGCGGGATTTGCGCGGCCCGCAGGCCGCGCTCGCCGTCGTTATCGAACTTGATGCGCAACCTATCGGGGACGTGCGTCTGTGGATGACCGATCCGCAGCACGGCGTCGCGGAGATCGCTACTGTTCTCCACCCGGATTTTCGCGGGCACGGCTACGCTTCGGAGGCCATGCGGGCCATGATTCGCTACGCCTGTACCGAGTGCGGGGTGCATCGCGTTGCCGCGCAAATGGATGCGCGGGATCGGGTCTGTGAGCTCATGCTCCAGCACGCGGGAATGCGTAAAGAAGCGCATATGCGCCAGGATTTCTGGCTCAAAGGGGAGTGGACGGACACTATCGTCTACGCCGTGCTCGCCAGTGATCTGGACGAGAGTGCCGGTGGGATGGCTGGAAACGGCAGCGCTGCTGATGAACGCGGTGCTGCTGCTGAGGGTAGTGCCGATGCTGGTGTCGATGCTGAGGCGGGCGATGTTCGCACCGAGCTAAACGGGAGCGCCACATATCCGATTGAAAGGTAAATGAGTGATTGGTAATCTGGGTATCGCTCACCTAAACGAAAGGATACTTGTATGAAGATCGCCATTATTTCCGGATCAATTCGCGAGGGCCAGGCTACCGAGGGCGTGGCCCGGTACGTCGCCCAGCTCGCAGCCCAGCGGGCGGGGGAGGCCACTTACGAACTCGTGAATATCAAGGATTTTGATATTCCGCTGCTCACCAGCCCCGTGGTTCCGGCCGCGGCCAACGGCCAGTACGATCATCCGGCCATCCAGCGCTGGGCCGATAAAATCAGCGAATTCGACGCTTTTATTTTCGTGACCCCGGAATACAACCACGGGGTACCCGGGGCCTTCAAGAACGCAGTGGATGGGCTGGGTGTGGAGTGGATGAATAAGCCGGTTGCTTTCGTGGGGCACGGCTCCATCGGGGGCGTGCGCGCTATCGAGCAATGGCGCCAGATCACAGCTAATTTCAATATGCCCGCCATCCGCTCCGAAGTGAATTTCATGATGTTTGAGGATTGGGCGGACGGCGCATTCACCCCGCTGGAACGCCGCGCGGGTGAAGTGGAAGCCGTGTTGAGCGGCCTCGAAAAGCTCACCGCTCAGCTCGCGAAGTAAAAAGCAAGAGGAGCGATCAGAGGACCGACGATGACACGTGCCTGCGCCGCAGCGGTATGGCGGACGTGCGATTCCCCACTGGGGCAGTTCGCCGTTGCGGCGCAGGCGCATGCTCTTATCGCGGTAGTGCTTCCCGGGCTGTCGCGCCCGCAGGCAGTAACCGAACTTGAGGATGGCGAGGAGCGGCGCCGGGCGGAGGTGCTTGCCGCGCGGGTCTGCGCCCAGCTCACCGAGTATTTCGCGGGGGAGCGCACCCGCTTCACGCTCCCCACCGATCTGGTTCTCACCCGCGGGCCTTGTGCGGCCCGGGTGCAGCGAGCCCTGGCGGAAATTCCCTACGGGCAGACCCGTTCCTATGGCGAGCTAGCCGCGATGGTCGGCAACCCGCGGGCCGTGCGGGCGGTGGGCTCGGCGTGCGCGCGTAACCCGATCCCTATCGTGCTGCCGTGCCACCGGGTGCTTGCTGCGCACGGCGCGCTGGGCGGCTATGCGGGCGGGCTGGATATGAAAAAAGCGCTGCTGCGGCTGGAAAGTTTCCACACGGGCGCGCACCCGCTCCGCTAGCTCATCGGTCGAGATGCTAGCTCATCGGTCGAGATGCTCGCTCATCAGCCGAGAAGCGGGAGAACCTCGGAAAGGTCAGTGATGCGATAATCGGCATCGGCCTCCAGCTCAATACCCGGAGTTTCCAAGAGTACACCGGCCACGCCAACCTTATGCGCCGTCGTGATATCGATAGGCCGATCCCCAATAGCGAGGGTGCGGGCCGGATCCAAGCGATGCTTGTTGAGCATATGGGTGAACATCGCCGGATCGGGTTTACGCGGGAAGCCGTCCTCAGGGCAGACCATATCGGCAACCCGGAGATTCAAACCGTCCAGGAGCGTGCGGGCACTCGCGCGATCCCGGTGCGTGACCACCACATTGAGCCCCGGAACCGCGGCCAGCACCTCACGCACATGCGCCATCGCGGGCGGTGGCGTGATTTTCCACGAGTCTTTCAGTTCCTGTTCGCGCTTGCGAAACTCCGCTTCCGGAATCCCGAAACGGCGCGATAGCTCGGTGATGGCCAGGTTGGTGGAGCGGCGGGTGAGGCGCGCAACTTCCAGGAGGGAAACCTCCTGGCCGGAATCAAGAACTACCGCCTGCAAGGTGGCATCCACATGCGGGTAGGTATCCACCATGGTCCCGCCCATATCCCAAATAATATTGTGGAACATATTCCTCCTCGCCGGGGTGCTTCCACCGCGCGTATCGGTGTGCCTTGCCCGCACTTACCGGAGCTCTTCGCCCGCGCACTCCCTCCAGCCTAGCTAGTCACCGCCCCGGCCTGCCACGGACGTTCGGCGCGGCGCCCGGTTAGCCCGCCCGACAACCGCCGGACAACCGCCGGGGTTCCGCGCACATACCTGGGCGCCCGAGCGTCCGCACCGAGCGCGGCGCTAAAATAAACCAGGTGAGCGGCCCTGTGCGCCCCGCGCTACCGGGCCGTCCCCGCAGTTAGCATCGGATGAGAGGGAACGCCGTGCAGTATCTTCCCGAGGAATTTCACCTCAGCGCCTCGGACCGGGCCACTATGACCGCGGATTTCCAGTATTTCCACGCCAATCCCGAGCTGTCTTTCCAGGAAGTGGAGACTTCGCGCGCGCTCCGCGAACGCCTGGAAGCCATCGAGCTTTCCGGTGAGGTCACCCACCAGATCATCCCCGTGACCGACACCGGTTTTGCGTGCGTGCTGCGCAACGGCCCCGGCCCGGTGGTGGGCTACCGCGCGGATATGGACGGCCTGCCCGTTGCCGAGCGCACCGGCCTCGCCTACGCTTCACGGGCCACCGGAATTGACGCCTCCGGGAAAAATGTGCCGGTCATGCACGCCTGCGGGCACGATTCCCATATGACGATTGCGCTCGCCCTCGCCCGGGCTTTCGCGGCGCACCCGCAACTGTGGCGCGGCACCATCGTTTTTGTTTTCCAGCCCTCGGAAGAAAACGGCCTGGGGGCACGCGCCATGGTGGAGGCCGGTCTGTGGGAGAAATCCCCGCGCCCGCAGATCATGTACGGCGGCCACGTGGTGCCGCGTCCTGCCGGCTGGGTCAATCTCTATCCGGGTGGGGTGCTGCCCGGCTCGGACGGTTTCGAAATAATTGTGCACGGCGTGGGCGGGCACGGCTCGCAGCCCCACCGCGCCGTCGACCCTATTGTTATCGGTTCGGCCATCGTCACCCGCCTGCAAACAATCCGTTCCCGCATGACGGATCCGGACCGCAACGCGGTGGTGAGCGTTGGCGTATTCCAGGCCGGCAGTCAGGACAATATCATTCCGGACACCGCGCGCCTGTGCATTAATACCCGGTTCCGGGACGAGGAAACCCGCGCGATTATCAACACCGGTATCGAGCGGATTGCGCGGGCCGAGGCGCTCGCGGCCGGCGCCCCCGAACCGCTGATCCGCCAGATCCGCCAGGTGGATGCCACCGTGAACGACGACGCAGCTGTTGCAGCCTTGCGTGACGTGATCGGCGCGGAATTTGGGGAGGAACATCTGGCCAGCGAAACTTTCGGTTTCAGTGAGGATTTCGCGGTGCTCGGCCAGGCCGCTGGCGCACAATCGGTATTCTGGCTCTTCGGTGGCTTTTCACCCGAGCAGCTCAACCCGGCCAGCGGAGAGCCGGCCTCGAATCATTCCCCGGATTTCTATGCCGACCCGGAGCTTTCCCTGGAGCCGGCCTACCGGGTGGGAGCCTGCGCTCTCTATTCCCAGCTCACCGCCGCGCCATCCCATTCCCCGAAACACACCTGATCGGGGAAGCGGGTGCGCATGACCGCGATGGCTTCCGGATTCGCGTCAATGAGCAGGAAATGGCGCTCTAATTCGCGGGCCGCGGCCCCGGTGGTACCCGAGCCGGCAAAGAAATCAAGAACCCGATCCCCGGGGCGCGAGGACGCGGTGATAATCCGGCGCAGTATCCCGAGCGGTTTTTGGGTAGGATAGCCGGTTTTTTCTTTCCCGGTGGGGGAGACGATGGTATGCCACCACACGTCTGTGGGAAGTTTGCCCCGCGCTGCCTTTTCCTTAGTAACCAGGCCGGGAGCCATATACGGTTCGCGGTCCACGTCTTCCGAATTGAAGTAGTAGCTGGCCGGGTTCTTCACGTACACCAAAATGGTGTCATGTTTGGCGGGCCAGCGTTTCTTCGTGCGGGCGCCGTAATCGTAGGCCCAAATAATTTCGTTGAGGAAACACTCCCGCCCGAAAAGCGCATCGAGAAGCACCTTCGCGTAATGCGCTTCCCGGTAGTCCAGATGCAGGTAGAGGGTTCCGGAATCGGTGAGGAGCCGCCAGGCTTCTTCCAGGCGCGGCTCCAGAAAACCCCAATATTCGGCGAAGCTATCGTCGTAGCCGAGTACCCGCTCCACGATAGTTTCATAGCGTTGGCCTTTGAAACCAATACGATCCCCGGTGGTGGAACGCCGGGTGACCACCGTGGAGCGGCGCTGGGGCCGGCCGGTATTAAAAGGAGGATCGAGGTAAATAAGCTGGAATGACTCGGCCGGTAGGGCCCGGAGTACCGGTAGGTTATCCCCGAACACCACAGCGTCCGTATCCGCATCATTCCACATATATGTATCCTCACTTTCGTACCGCCGGCCCTCCCGCGCGCGGGCCGGCCATTATTCCTGGAGCGCATGCCCCGTACCCAGTTGTCCGGAAATCCCGGACAACTGGGGGAGCAGCGCCGGGCACCCGCCTAGCGGAGGCCGGTGCACCCTACTAACGCAGCCCAACGCATCCGGCTAGTGCAGCTCAGCGCGCCGGCTAACCCAGCCGTGGCGCGCCCGCCACGCATGATTAGCGCAGCCGCGTGCCATCCGCCAATTCAAAGAGCGTGCGTAGCACCGCCCCGTTACTGGAACGCAAACCGCTGTGCTCGTGGGTGGAGGTCACGTACCGGTGGATCCCGGGAAGCAGCGCCCCCGTTTCAAGGGAGAACTCGAGGGGCACATAGGCATCATTCACGTAAACCGCGGCCGCCCCGCGCGCCCCCGATTCCCGCAGAGCTTCCGGGAAGTAGAGCTGCGGCCACTCCCAGGTGGCCAGTTTTTCAACTACATCTTTCCATGGTTGGAAGGCCGGGACGGTATCCGCCCATTCCGCCCACACGTGTTCGCCGTAGAGGAGCGAGGTATCGGTGCAGAAATCTTCCGGTTGGGTGCGTTCCGCACTCCAGTTGGTGACCACACCATCCGCGTAGGAAGATTCGTGCAGCACGTAGTAGAGCGGGTTACGCCCATCAAAAGGCATGGCCGCGGCCAGGTCATAACGGAAAGCTGTGGACGCCGGATCCTTTTCCAGCAGATAGTACAGTTCCCGCCACCCGTTATCCGAACCGAGGAGGTGCCCGAGGGAACGCAGCCGCGAGGGCGAAACGATTTCTCCGGTGGGTAAATCGATGGCACCGCTACCCGCCAGCTCCACCAGCTCCCGCACCCGGTCGCGGTGCGCGGGGAAACGCCGGTAGTACTCTTCACTGTGCTCGCGCATCTTTTCCCACGTGAGGGAATAGACATCATCAGCGCTGCGGCGCACCGCGGTAAGCCCGCCGGTGAGGAAGGCCTGGTCGATATGTTCGGGCGCTACCGAAAGGTAATGCACGGTGGTGAAACCACCGAAGGACTGCCCGAGGAGGTTGATTTTCTCCACCCCGAGTTCTTGGCGCAGCGCCTCACAATCGCGCACGATGCTATCGGCACGCATATGGCTGAGGTATTCGGCCACCTCAGCGGTGCTTCCGGTGCTGAGAATATCTTCCCCGACGGGTGTGGAGCGGCCCGTGCCGCGTTCATCCACGAACACAACCCGGTAGCGCTCCAGGGCCACGTTCAGCCAGGAGGGCTCCAGCGGGGAGAGGCTGGGCCGCCAGGCTTCATAGCCCGGCCCGCCCTGCAGATAGAAGAGATAGGGGAGCGATTCCCCGCCCGGGCGGATAGCGATACGGGCGAACACCTCAATGGTGCGGGTATCTTCCCGATCCGCGGTGAGCGGGACGGTGAGGGTAAGTTCATCGAGGCGAAGCTGCTCGAGGTAGTGCGTTGTTGTCGTCATACTAGGAACGCTACCAGGCGCTTCGACATTATCAGCGGGCGGGAGGCCCACGCGCCTCGCTTCGCACCGTGAGCCTCCCGCCGAACCCGTGAGCCCCACCGAATCCGTGAGCCTCCCGCCCCGAACCTCACCTACACAATGACCTCGCGGGAAATCTCCACGGTGCGATCCGCCGGGAGGCTCTTCACCCAGGCCGGCGAAGCGGAATGCCGCGCGATGTGCGCGAAAAGCCAGGCCTGCCAGCGGGGCAGCTGCGGAATATCACTGGCGTTACCAGAGTCCGCGCTGTTGCCAGAGTCTGCACCGTTGCCAGAGCCCGCGCTACCAGAGCCCGCACTGCCAGAGCCCGCACTGCCGAAGCACGCACCCTTGCCAGAATCCCCACCGCCGCTAGCTGCGTCGTCGTTCTTCCCGCGCGAACGGACCCCCAGGTGGCTGAGCACCCACTGGGCCTCGCTCAGCTTCCAAGAACCCCACCCGTATTCGCGCTGCGCCCATTCCAAGTCGGCCGGAATATTGCGGATATCCATGAAGCCGTAACGCATCGTGAGGTGAACAACGCCCTCCACGCGCGGGTTCACCTGCGTGCGGGTAATGCGCTCGGCGCGCTCAATATGGGCCTGCGGGGCCGTTTTGATGGAGAGAATAATAACGTGGTCGCGCATACTGCGATGCAGCTCGGTGGTGGCCCGCAAAGCCGCCGGAACCGTGGTAGCCAGGGAATGCGGATAAATAACCGTGCCCGGAACTCGCCGCAGCGGGTTTTTCTGCAAGTGCGCCGCGAACTCGGCGAGGGTGCCTTCGGTGCGCGCCCGGGTGGCCGCCACCACCGCCTCCCCGCGCCGCCACGTGAGCATCACCACCATAAGAACGAGGGCGATGAGCAGGGGCAGCCAGCCACCCGTCACCAATTTCGCGGCATTAGCGGCGAAAAGCGGCACTTCCACCACGCCCAGCACCACCGCCAGCGCGGCGCTCTGCCACCAGCGCCAGTGCCAACCGATCACCGTAAGAGCCAGCAGCATCGCGGTCGTCAGAAGAAAATCGGTGGAGACCGCCAGTCCGTAAGCGGAGGACAGCCGCGCCGAATCGCGGAAAATCACCACCACGGCCGCCACTGCCACCACCAGCAGCCCGGTGATATCGGGCAGGTAAATCTGCCCCGCCCCGCTCGCGGAGGTATAGCGAATCCGCAGGTGGGGGAGGTATCCGAGCCGGGACGCCTGGCGGGCAATGGAATAGGTCCCCGCGATCACCGATTGCGAGGCGATGACCGTGGCGCCGGTCGCCAGCAGCATGAGCACCAGGGCCCACTGGGAAGAAACCAGGTGGAAGAACGGATCGGCAATGGCCTCCGGGTGCTCGAGCAGCAGCGCGCCCTGCCCCAGGTAGTTACACACCAGCGCCGGCAGCACCACCGCGAACCACACCGCGGAAATGGGGCGCCGCCCGAAATGGGCGATATCGGCGTAGAGCGCCTCGGCGCCGGTCACGGCCAGCACCACCGCGCCCATGGCGAGGAAACCGATAGTCGGGTGCCCGCCCACGAACATCAGCGCCTGGTGCGGGGAAAGTGCCGCGATAATTTCCGGATGCGCGGCAATATGCGGGAGTGCGATCAGCACCAGCCCCGTGAACCATAGCAGCATGAAGGGGCCGAAAATCTTGCCTACCCGCCCGGTGCCGTAGCGTTGCATCCAGCCCAGGGTGAGAAGAATCACCAATGCGATGGGCACGATGAGGGTGGAGGGGAAGGTTGGCAGCGCCACCCGGATACCTTCGATAGCGGAGAGCACTGAAATGGCTGGGGTGATGACGGCGTCGCCGAAAAAGAGCGCCGCCCCGAACATGCCCGCCACCGTGAAAAGCGCCGCGGCGCGCGGCCGCCCACCGCTGAGGGTGCGCAGCAGGGTGGCGAGGGCAGTGATGCCGCCTTCGCCGTCGTTATCCGCGCGCAACACAAGGATCACGTATTTGAAGGACACGATAAGAAGGAGCATCCACACCACCAGGGAAATCACTCCGTAAATCGAGGCGTCCGTAAGCGGAACGGCCCCGCCGTGCACGGTGAAAACCGCGCGCACAACATAGAGCGGACTGGTCCCGATATCGCCGAAAACCACCCCGAGAGCGGCCAAACCAAGACCGGCGCGGGCCAGTGCCCCGCCACGGTGGGCACTGTGTTCCCCACCGTCACGCCGCAGCGACGCAGCGCGAAAAATTTTTGTCATGAGCGGGAATCCTAGCCACCCTCGCTGACGAAAATGCATCGAAAAGGTCCGGTGTGATGTTCTAGTCACCCGGTGTACCATCGTCCCAGGAAGCTAATCGTTGCGGTGAGGAGTTCAATAACAATGATGGCAATGCACGGTGGCGCCCAGCTCGCCAATAGCGGGGCGCAGGTCCTCGCCTGGGTGGTTATTAGCGTGTTGGTACTGGCTCTCGGGATTCTGCTGCTGTTCCTGGCGCGCCGTCACGCCGCGCGCGGCACCATGGAGGTCACGCCCGCGGAAGTTGCGGCCGGTGCCGTTTCGGAAAATGATGGGATGGGGAACGACGGCGCAGCTGAGGCCGCCGGCGAACCTGGCAATCACTAGACTGGGAGGCCATGAGCATGTCTGAGTTTGCTGAGTCCACGCCCGATGCCGCGCAGGTGGATACCGCACTGGCGGGTACCGCACCAGCGGATCCGGCGCAAGCAAAGGGGAGTACCGCTGCTGATCGCCACGCCCGCGGATACGCGCAATTCATCGCGGCATCTCCGTCCTCCTACCACGCGGCGGCGCAGCTAGCTCAGATTCTGGAAGCCCACGGTTTCACCGAACAGCTTGAAACGGAAGCCTGGGAGGCACGCGGAGCACGCTATGTGCGGCGCGGCGGGGCGCTCATCGCCTGGGTGAGCCCGCGGGGCGCGGGGAACGGTGAATTGGCGCCGTTCCGCATCCTCGGCGCGCATACGGATTCGCCCACTCTCAAACTCAAGCCGGCCGGAACTTCCCGCCACGGGGGCTACACCCAGGTGGATATGGAGGTGTACGGCGGGCCGCTGCTCAATTCGTGGCTCAACCGAGACCTTGGCCTGGCCGGGCGCATTACGGATATGGATGGCCGGGAATATCTGGTGCGCACCCCGGCCTGCATGGTGATCCCGCAGCTCGCCCCGCATCTCATTTCCGGCAACCGGGATACCCTGAGCTTGGATCGCCAGCAGCATCTCCACCCGATATTCACTGGGGCGCACGCGGAAGCCTGCTGTGCCGCGGGCGCGGATTGCGCCGATAACGCTGCGCACGCGGATTGCGCGGCGCACGCGGAAGCCGAGGCGGACTCCAGCCTCGGCACCGATAGCGATCTTTTTGAAACCCTGGCGCGCTACGCGAAGCCGGGGCCGGCGGGCCGGGAAGCGCCCAGCGCCGAATGGATCGGCTGGCACGATATTTACGCTTATGATGTTGAGCCGCCGCGGCGCAATGGGATGTACCTATCGGCCGGGCGCCAGGATAATTTGTCCTCCGTATACGCCGGGCTGCGGGCACTCCTCGACGGAGTGGCGGCCGCGGGGCACGCCGCAGGCGATACGCGGCAGACGGCAGAAAACGGCGCCGAGCTCCCGTACTTCCCGGTTTTCGCCGCCTTCGATCACGAAGAAGTCGGCTCGGGAACCACCAGCGGAGCCAGCGGGCCCTTCCTGGAAACCGTGCTGGCCCGCATCGCGGAAAGCTTCGGGGTGCGCGGGGATAGCTGGTACCAGTTACTGGCCCGTTCGGCCTGTATGTCCGCCGATGCCGGCCACGCCCTCAACCCCAATTACGCCGAGTTTTACGATCCGGATTCCGCCCCGCGCGCCGGTGCCGGCCCGCTCATCAAAATGAACGCCCAGCAGCGCTACGCCTCGGATGCGGAATCGGTGACCCTCGCCCTGCGCGCGGCCAGCGATGCCGGCGCCACCTACCAATTCTTCATCTCCCGCAACTCCATCCCCTGCGGAACCACCATCGGCCCGCTCACCGCCACCCGCCTGGGTATCACCACGGTGGATGTGGGCGTGCCCCTCCTGTCCATGCACTCCGCGCGCGAACTCTCCCACGTGGAAGACCTCTACCAGCTGCGCCGCCTCATCCGCGGTTTCCTCTTCGGTGAGGGCGCGGCCACTCTTCCAGACGCGGATCTCGCGGACATCGCGGATCCCGCCGATCTCACGGATACCGGTGGGGGAGCGAGCCCGAGCGCAGAAAGTGAGCGCAATGAGTAGCGTCCCCGTCACGAACGTTGCCTATCTGCTTGATCGCACCGCTTTCGCCAACCCGGATCGCACCTGCCTCCACTACGATGCCACCACCCTGACGGTCGGCGAAGCGCGCGATACCACCTCCCGCCTCGCCCAGCTGTTCGTCCAGGCCGGCGTCTCCCACGGGGACCGCGTCATGATCGTGGCCCATAACTCTCCCTACCACTATCTGGTTGCGGTGGCCTGCGCCCGTATTGGTGCGGTTTTCGTTCCGGTGGACGCCCGCCTCCATCCGGTGGAAATACAACGCCTCGTCGATTTTGCGGCCCCGCGCGTCCTCATCGCGTGCGCGGAAATAGGCACCGCCGGCGCCTTCACCTCCACCGGCACCCCCATTCATTTTGTTATCGACGACGACGTCCTCGCGCCACCCTTCACTCCCGCCCTCACCAACGGCTATATTGCTCTGAGCGCGGCAACCGGGAGTTTCACCGCTGATTTCGTCGCCGATGGCACCGCCGGGAATCCCGCTTTTAATACCGAGGGCTACCCGAGCGGAGTGGCCGTCATGATGTTCCGGCCCGCGCCCCCGGAAGCACCCCGGGCCCTCGAACTCACCCACGATAATTTGTGGTGGGCGGATCGTATTTTCCACGATGCGTTGGGCTACGGGCGTGATGACATTTTCTTACACAGCGCGCGATGTTCCTCTATTGCCGGCTTCAACGGCGGCACGCTCTTCCACTTCGCGCGCGGGGGCCGCATTGTTATTGCGCGCACTCCTTCCCCGGCCGGCCTGTTGCACCTCATTGAAGAACACCGGGTCACCACGATGTTCGGCACCCCCACCACCTATTCTTTTATGCTCGACGACGACACCTTCCTCACCCGGGACCTTTCCAGTCTCCGGTACTCCTTCGTGGGCGGGGCGGCGGTTCCGCCGGCTCTCATGGGGCGCCTGGATGCGGCGGGTCTCCATCCTCTTAATATGTGGGGGTCTGTGGAAACGGGCGGCGTCGGCCCCTATCTTCCTACCGCGCGGGTGGCGCACAAAGCTGAAACGGTGGGGCGCGCTATGCCCCACGTGGAGATTCGCCTGGTAGAGCCAGGTACCGATACCCCGGTGGCGCCCGGGGAGATCGGAGAAATGCAGCTGCGCGGGCCGAGCATTTCAGCCGGATACTGGCACGGGGATAATTACCAGCGTTCCTCCTTCGCGGGGGAATGGTTCTGCTCTCAGGACCACGCGCGGGTGGATGCGGACGGGTATATCAGCCTGGTTGCCCGGGTTACCGATACCATCAAAACCGGGGGAGATACCGTTCACCCCGAAGAAATTGAGCGGGTGCTCCACCAGTACCCGGGGGTGCGGGCCGCCCTCGTGACGGGCGTGCCCGATCCGGTATGGGGCCAGGTGGTGGGTGCCGCCATCGTCATGGATTCCCACGAGTCCAGCCCCGAAGATTTCGCCACCCCGGATCCGGCCACCGGCGGTTTCGCGGTGGTGCCCCAAAGTCTGCCGGTGCCCAGCCTCGATCAGCTTCGGGCTTTTGCCGCCCAAGCGCTCGCTTCTTTCAAGCTTCCGCGTCTGCTCGTGGTTCTCGATGAGCTCCCGGTGGACGATGACGGGAAGCTATCCCGGGCGCGGCTGCGCGACCTCTTCGGGCACGGTACCGCCGCGCCGGCTCCCGCGGCGCCGGCAGCCTTCTAAAACGGCTCCGCACACCTTCAGCCGCGGCCGCGGTGCCTGTGGACGCTTCGGCAGCGCCCTAAAACAGCGCCGCATCTCGTTTCTGGAATGATTTTGAGAAAAACTATCTCAGCATATGAGATATGCGCGGCGTGAGACGTGACTCCTTCCTGAAAGTGTCCAGACTCTCGCAACTTAGAAAAACGGCTCTACGCTGCGGATTTCTCCAATTTTTGCGGGCGTGAACATTCGCACATGAAAAAAGCCTGAGCCTAAACGTAAAGAAATCGTCAAGACTCGTGTAGGCTTTTTCCATGGTTAGAGCGGTGGCGCTGGCTATCCGCACAGGATGTCAATGCGTGTTCCATCCTGTGGAGATCGTCAACGCACCGGATTCTTGAGAATCCGGCACCGCTTTTGCATATTCCACGCGCCCACAGCGCGAACATGATCACTCCGTACCGGGGGACTGCCCCCGCGGTACGGAAACAGTCAATGAGGAGGTTCCTTCGTGAAGAAGACCGCTTATCCCTTGGTGGCCGGAGCAGCCGCGCTTGCTCTGGTCATGACTGGTTGTTCCTCCAACGGCAAGGGTGGCCCCACCCAGGTCGAAGGAAATGTCAACCGGACCGCTTCGGTCACCGTCGGTGCCGATGAATTCCTGGGCTACAACGGCTTGACGCCCACTACCTACAGCTCAGCCAACTCCCTTGTTGTTGACCGCATGATGCCCGGCTTCGGCTACTACTCCGCCAATGGCGAGTGGAAGCATGGCACCGCCCTCGGTGACTACGAACTGGTTTCCGAGAATCCCCTCACCGTGAAGTACACCTACAACGATGAGGCCAAGTACCAGGGTGGCGAACTTATTACCTGTGAAGATGCCTACCTGGACTGGGTTTCCCAGAACCCGAAGTGGATCATGGACGGCCAGGCTGCGGCCGGCTCCGATGAGCCGCTGTTCAACCACGTGTCCAGCCCGGATACCTACGCGGACGGCGTTCCGGAAGGCCCCCAGTGCAATGCTGGCGACCGTTCCTTCACCATCACCTACGCCGAACCGAACCCGGATTGGCAGCTCGTTGTTTCCGGTCAGCTTCCCTCGCACGTGGTAGCCAAGAAGATCGGCATGTCCAAGAAGGAGCTTTTCGAAGCTCTGAAGAACAAGGACTTCGAGACCGCTAAGAAGGCCGCTGAATTCTGGAACAACTGGAATTCGCCCACCCCGGGCCAGCTGCCCTCCGCGGAAGATGCCCCGTCCTTCGGTCCCTACACCCTCAAGGAAGGTGGCTGGGAAGCCGGTCAGTACATCACCATGGTTCCCAACCCGGATTGGTGGGGTGAGAAGCCCGGCCTTGATGAGCTCGTGATCCGCTTCATCCCGCCGGAAGGCCAGGTTCAGGCCCTCGCCAACCAGAACGTCAACGTCATTGAGCCGCAGGCCACCAAGGACACCCTTGATGCCCTCAACGGCACCCAGGGCGTGACCGTCCTCGAAGGTAACACCATGATTTGGGAGCACTTCGACTTCAACTTCAAGCCGGGCTCCATCTTCGCCAATGACAAGGGCGGCCTCGCGCTGCGCCAGGCCATGGCCTACTGCATCCCGCGCCAGCAGATCGTTGATTCGCTCATCAAGCCGCTCAACGCTAACGCTGAAGTCCTCAACTCCCGCGAATACTTCCCGGATAACCCCGAGTACAAGGAAGTTGTGGCCGCCTCCTACAACGGCGAATACGATAAGGTCGACATCGAAAAGGCCAAGGCCAAGGTTGCTGAATCCGGTATCGCCAACCCGGTGGTCCGCATTGGTTACAACCAGCCCAACCAGCGCCGTTCCGATGAGGTTGCCCTCGTGACCTCCTCCTGCGCCCAGGCCGGCATCACCGTCCAGGACGTCGGGGCCCAGGGCTTCATGGCCCCGGGTGGCGGCTATGAGAGCGGCGACTTCGATATGGTGCTCTTCGCCTGGTCCGGCTCCGGCCAGATCGTTTCCGGCGCGAATATCTACAAGTCCAACGGTGGCCAGAACCAGACCGGTTACAACAACGCCACTGTTGACACCGAATGGGACAAGGTTTCCTCCAGCCTGGATCCGAAGGTCCAGAAGGAAGCCAAGAAGGTGATTGAGAAGGAACTGTGGAATGACCTCTTCGGTATCCCGCTCTTCACCCACCCGGGCATCGCGGCGTACACCACCGGTATGGAGAACGTTGAGCGCAACGTCACCCAGTCCGGTATCGCCTGGAATGCCGAAAAGTGGAGCTGGGGCTCCGCACCCGCCAAGGCTGAGTAATTAGCCTTATGCATAGGAAGTAATAGTTATTTTCTAGCTGCACCGGAGGGGCCGCGCTTGCGGCCCCTCCGGGCGTGCAGTTTTATCACCTTCCTGTGTCACATCCCACGTCCCATTTCGTCTGGAAATGCTTATGTACTATAGTCACCGAGTAAAATTGTCCGAACCGGCGCCCATCGGCACACAGAACGGAAAGAAGTCTCGCGGTGTATAAATTCATCGCCAAACGAATTGGCATCTCAGTACTTATCCTCTGGGCCGCGTCGCTCCTTATCTTCGTTCTTACGATTAATTCGGGCGACCCCCTCGAGGACCTTCGCGAATCCAATAACCCGAATCGCGAAAACCTCATGCAGCAGCGCTCCTCCTTCATGGGCCTCGATCTGCCCTGGTACGAGCGCTATTGGACCTGGCTGACCGGAGCAGCAAAATGCTTCATCGGCCAGTGCGACCTGGGCGTCAATCGTTCCGGACAGTCTGTCAATGACATGCTCGGTCAGGCCGCTTCCGCCACCTTGCGCCTCGTGCTGGCGGCCACCTTCCTCGCGATCTTCTTCGGAATCTTCTTCGGTGTTATGAGTGCTATCCGCCGTTACACCGGTTTCGATTACGTCGTGACCTTCCTCGCCTTCACCTTCTACTCACTGCCCGCCTTCGTCTTCGCGGTGCTCCTGAAGGAATACGGCGCTATTCGCTTTAATGACTGGCTGGCAGATCCAACAATCTCACTGGTTACGATCGTCATATTTGCCGGTATTTTTGCACTCTTTGTGCAGGCCCTCGTGGCCGGCGGCCCGAAGCGGCGTGCCATGGCCGCGGGCATCAGCTTCGCTATCGCCTTCGGCGTTATGGAATACATTTCCGTAACCCGCGCCTTCCTGGAACCCACCGGCGGGCTGTGGATCGAAGCCCTCATGGGCCTGGCCGGCACGGTGCTCTTCACCGGGCTGTTCCTCGGCTTCTCCAATAAGCGCGGCTTCGCCGTGGTGGGCGCCAATGCCGCAATTATGTTCGTCATCGTGGCGGCCTGCTCGAATATGCTCTGGGAGCCCACGTGGGGCTTCCTCTTCCTCATCCTGGCTCTCGGTGTCGCCGCCTCCGTGGGGGTGTCCTACTTCTTCGGTGGCTACGCCCGCCGCTCGGTCACCTGGGCCTCGATCTGGGCCGTGTTCTCAGTGTGGATCGCGATTATCTTCGATTTCGCCGCCCGGTACTGGTCCACCTACCTGCCGCTCACCCAGAACCGCCCGATTTCCACCATCGGTTCGATGACCCCGAATTTCCAGGGCAGCCACGTCTTCTGGCTCAGCTTCCTGGATTCCTTCACCCACCTCCTGCTGCCGACGATCTCGCTGACGCTCATGTCCATTGCGTCCTATACGCGCTATACGCGCTCGTCCATGCTGGAAGTGCTCGGTCAGGATTACATCCGTACCGCGCGGGCCAAGGGCCTGCCCGAACACACGGTTATCACCCGGCACGCGTTCCGTAACGCCATGCTGCCGCTGCTCACCATTATCGCTTTCGATTTCGCGGGCCTCATCGGTGGCGCGGTTATTACCGAAACGGTCTTCGGCTGGAAGGGCATGGGTGAACTCTTCCGAACCGGCCTGGCCCAGGTAGACCCGGCCCCCGTCATGGCCTTCTTCCTGGTCACCGGCGGAGCCGCGGTGCTCATGAATATGGTCGCGGACATCATGTACGCCTACGTCGATCCTCGGATTAGGCGGTAAGCATGAGCCTGACTACCCCCATGAATCGTCACCAAGCCCGAGGAGAATCCGATGAGTGAGAATCGCTCGAAAACAACCGTCGCGTCGCTCGACCCGGAACACGTTGTTGAGGTCGACGACGCTCAGCTCGCTTCCTCCAGCCCCTCCTATTCCCAGGGGCGCCTGGTGCTGCGCCGCTTCCTGCGGCATAAGCCCGCGATGGTATCCGCCGTCGTTCTTATTCTTGTGACGCTGGTGGCCTTCCTGTCCATTGGCTGGAATATGAGCTTCTTTGGGCTGCACTGGCATTTCTCCGGTTTGTGGCGCCACAATTACACGGATGTTCTGGAAGTCGTCAATAACGGCAAGCCGACCCTGACCTGGACCTCGCTGGGCGAACACCCCTTCGGGCAGGACAATATCGGTAAGGACTACTTCGCCCTCACCATGAAGGGCACCCAGATTTCTATTATTATCGCCTTCGTCGTCGGGCTGGTTTCCACCATTATCGGCACGGTTATCGGCGCGGCCGCCGGGTACTTCCGCGGCTGGACCGAAGCGATCCTCATGCGCATCACCGACCTCTTCATCGTGATCCCGCTGCTCATCCTCGCCGCGGTTATCGGCAAGATGGTGGGAAGCCAGGGCATTTTGTTCCTCGCGGTCATGCTGGGTGTGCTCTCTTGGACGGGCTTGGCGCGCCTGGTGCGCGGCGAAGTGCTCTCCTTGCGCGAACGCGAATTCGTGGCCTCGGCCCGCGCGCTGGGAGCCTCCCCGTGGCGTATTATTTTCCGCCACATCCTCCCGAACTGCCTGGGCACAATCATTGTTTCGGCAACCCTGTCGATTTCTTCGGCCATTCTGCTGGAAACGTCGCTGTCCTTCCTTGGTTTCGGGGTGCGCCCGCCGGCAACTTCGCTCGGCTTGCTTATTTCTACCTACCAGACCACGTTCTCGACCCGCCCCTGGCTCTTCTTCGCCCCGGCCGGTCTGATCCTCATCATCGCGCTGTCCATTAACTTCATTGGTGACGGCCTGCGTGATGCCTTCGATCCGCGCCAGCGTTCTGCGGTTTCGCGCCGCAAGATGAAGGCCCTTGCCGAAGGACATATTGAGAACGACGTCGAAGCTGATCTCATGCCGGTGACCACCGCGGCCACCACCGCGACGGGTGGCGAGCACGCCGCTCCCGCATCGGACGCCACCGAAAGGAAGGGCGAATAAATGCGTCTCGGAAAACGCGCTGCAACAACGCACGATAAAGCTGCCTCCGCGGCCACGCTGAAGGCCGACCAGCCCGTCGTCACCCCGCACCCGAAAACCGATAAGCCGGTGCTCGGCTTCGGTGAACTGGACGTCAAATTCGCCACCGAATTCGGTGCGGTTCACGCCGTACGCGGCGTAAGTATTGATGTGCGCCCGGGCGAAGTGGTGGGCCTGGTGGGTGAATCCGGTTCCGGCAAGTCCGTCACCTCCACCACGGCCCTCGGCCTGCTCCCTTCCAATGCTGTTATTAGCGGGAGTGTGCAGGTGGCCGGGCGGGAAGTGCGCGGGATGACCTCGCGGGGCATGCGCGCCCTGCGTGGTGCCGAAGTGGGCATGGTGTTCCAGGAACCCATGACCGCCCTCAACCCGGTGCTTACCATTGGCCGCCAGATGACGGAAGGTCTGGAAACCCACGGGCTCGCCTTCGGGGAAGATGCCCGCAATCGCGCGGTTGCCATGCTCAAGGCCGTCGGGCTGCCCGATGCCGAAGAGCGCATGAACCAGTACCCGCACCAGCTTTCCGGCGGGCAGCGCCAGCGCGTAGTCATCGCGATCGCGCTCATCGCCAACCCCTCCGTCATTATTGCGGACGAACCGACCACCGCCCTGGACGTGACCGTCCAGGCCGATATCCTCGACCTGCTGCGCTCCCTCAAGGACCAGCTCAATACCGGCATTCTGCTTATTACCCACTCCATGGGTGTTATTGCGGATATGGCCGACCGGGTCCATGTGATGTTCAAGGGTGAGATTGTGGAATCGGGCGACGTCGTTCAGGTTCTTAACCACCCCAAGCACCCGTATACGCGCCGGCTGCTGGAAGCCGTGCCGCATCTGGGCCAGGGCCGCGAGCAATTCGGTTTCTCCCTGGAAAAGGAAGCTTCTATCGACCTCAATAAGAAGGTGCTGGAAGCTAAGGACCTCGTTATCGAATACGAGATTCCCGGCAAGGAGCCTTTCCGCGCGGTTGATCACGTGTCCTTGGATGTTGCCGAGCGTGAAATCGTGGGCCTCGTGGGCGAATCAGGTTCCGGTAAATCTACCATCGGCAAATGCGTGCTCGGGCTCATCCCGGCAGCTTCCGGTGAGGTGAAGATCTTCGGTGAGGACCTCGTGGGTGCTTCGCGTAAGCACGCCCAGGAGCTGCGTCAGCACGTGGGTGTGGTCTTCCAGGATCCGGCCGCGTCCCTCGACCCGCGTTTCCCGGTGGGCGATTGCATTATGGAACCGCTCGATGTTCATAAGGTCGGCACCAAGGCGGAACGCCGCCAGCGCGTGTACGACCTGCTCGATGCAGTGCGCCTGCCGCGTTCCTCCTTCAACCGCTACCCGCATGAGCTGTCCGGTGGCCAGCGCCAGCGCGTGTGCATCGCCCGCGCCCTGGCCCTGCGCCCCAAGCTCCTCATCGCGGACGAACCGACCTCCGCGCTGGACGTGTCCGTCCAGGCCCAGGTCCTCACCATGCTCTCCGAACTCCAGGACGACATGGGCTTCGCCTGCCTCTTCATTTCGCACGATCTTGCGGTGGTCGATATGCTGTCGCACCGCGTGGTGGTGCTGCAAAACGGCAAGGTCGTGGAAGCGGGTCAGCGCGAGGACGTCCTCCACAACCCGCAGGAAGCCTACACTCAGCGCCTCCTGGCCGCCGCTCCGGTTCCCGAACCGATTGAGCAGCGCCGCCGCCGCGAAGAACGCCACGCGCTGCTGCGCAAGCAGGGCCGTGAAGTCTCGCGTTTGCGTTTGAATGAGAACGACGACGCCGCCAACTAGGCGAGAGTTACTCTGGCGCTCAGGTGAATGCCAGGCCGCAGGTCGCGGCTAGGCAAGCCACCCACGCCACACACAGAACCGCTCGGTTACGATCCACGGATCGCACCGGGCGGTTTGTGCTAGGTGCACTCGGCGCTGGGCTGGTCTCCGGTGTGCATGGGCCGGCATCTACACCCGTGCCGCGTTGCCGGCCGGTTTCCCGCTTGGCTGCGCCGGCCGTGCCAGCCGCGCTTTCTTGCGCTGCCCGCAGCTGCTCCGCGGCTCGGGCGAGCGTGACCCAGCGGGTGCGGGCAGCTGCGCTGCGCCCGGGCAGCGCGGGAAGATCAGCGTGGCGAGCGGCCGCCGGATGCCGGGCGGGAAGAAGCCGGCGCCCGGCCGCCAACGCGCCGCCGGCAGGGAACGCCGCCGCATCCCAATGCTGACCGCCCCGGGCGTGGGTGGTGAGATAAAAGCGAGTGGTGAAGCTTGCCACCGCGCCCCAGGGCAGGTAGATCGTGCGCAGCGGGTTAATAATCGTCAGGCCCGCGGCGCTATAGCGCAGCTCGGGAAGGAAGAAAAAAGAATAGGCGGCCCCGGTAACCCCGGCCCCTAGGAAAGCGGCGGCAAGAGCGGAGAGCGGCATAGGAACCCCGGCCGCAATGAGAATCAGGGGCGCGAAGCCAAGGCCACTGAGGAGGCCGCCTTTAACGATCTGGCCGCGCGAACGCAGGGTCACCTCGCCCGCGTGACGCCTCGCTCCGCCGTGCCCGGCCGTTTCGCTCCCATGCCCGGTCACTTCGTTTCCGCGGTGGTCCTCGCCCGCGTGCGTACCTTCCGCACTCACAGCGCCACCGACCAGGCAATACCGCCGAGCACCCCGAGCACTCCGGCCACCGCGAAAGCGAATCGATCCCAGGCCCAGTGGCGCTCCACCCGCGGATGCTCGCTAGGGGCACCCGCGGGAACATAACGGGAGGCCACCGACTCAATGAACTTCCGTACCGGCAGCGTTGCCGTGGTGACCGTATGATCCCCGGAATCGTGGACCGGGACGGCGCGGCGAGTATCCGGGGTAGGGCGCCCGACGGAGCCGAAGGCGCGGGCGTGAATGGCCGCCCCGTCCGTCGTCGTTATAACAAGACCGTACCCGGATTCGACCGCACGTAAACGAGGGAACGGAATCCGCAGGTCGCGGAAGGTATTGCGTATCGTCACCCCGGAACCGTCCACGTCCACGCTGGGCAAATAGAAGAGCGCGTACCCGGCTAGACACATGCCGGCGGCGAACACAGCCGCGGGCGGCAAATAACCCCACCCGCCCTGCCACACCTGCATGACCAGGGCGATGATTCCGATAGCGCCGCACAGCCCGGCGGCGGGGGCGGCCGAGGCGCCGCGAAGACGATAACGTGCAGACATAAGCATATTTTCCCACGTTCGCGCCCCGATTGCCGAAAACTGCGGCCTGGCCACCGTTCGCTGCGCCCCGGTCACCGCCGGCCGTGCCGCAATCACCGCCGAGCGCGCCCCGATCACCGCCCGCCGCGGCCGGCGGTGGTGATTCTTGACATGGTGGCGTATACGGCGGCGGCCAGGCGAGTAACATTGCCAGGGGTTTGCGCTCGCGCAGCCCGTATGTCACAACGCCGGCGCGGGCCGGCAGGGAAGTAGGTTATGGATAGTCGCAACGATCTTCGCAACGTTGCCATTGTGGCGCATGTTGATCACGGGAAAACCACTCTCGTGGACGCGCTCATGTGGCAGGCCGGGGCTTTCGGAGAGCGCGCCACCGTGGAGAAAACCGGGGAGCGCGTCATGGATTCCGGAGAACTGGAACGCGAAAAAGGCATCACCATCCTCGCGAAGAACACCGCGATCCATTACCGCGGGCCGGCCGCGGCTGCGGCTGGTGCACCTGAGGGCATCACTATTAACGTGATCGATACCCCCGGCCACGCCGATTTCGGCGGGGAAGTCGAACGCGGCCTGTCCATGGTGGACGGCGTTATTTTGCTCGTGGACGCCTCCGAGGGCCCGCTTCCGCAAACTCGTTTCGTGCTGCGCAAGGCCCTGGAAGCCTCGCTGCCCGTCATTATTGTTATTAATAAGGTGGATCGCCCGGACGCGCGCATCGCCGAGGTGGAATCCGAAACCCAGGATCTCCTCCTCTCCCTCGCTTCCGACCTGGATCATCCCGATCCGGATATGCTCGATTCCCTCCTGGAAACCCCGGTGATTTACGCTTCCGCGAAGGCCGGGCGCGCGAGCCTGAGCCGCCCGGCGGACGGCCAGCTGCCCGAAAGCACCGATCTGGAGCCGCTGTTCGAGGCGATTGTCAACTACATTCCCGCCCCGCATTTCGAGGCGGACGCCCCGCTGGCCGCCCAGGTCACCAATCTGGATGCCTCGCCTTTCCTCGGCCGTATCGCGCTGCTGCGTATTTATTCGGGCACCATTAAGAAGGGTGCGACAGTTGCGTGGGTACGCGCTGATGGTACGACGTCGTCGGCCCATATCTCGGAACTGCTCCTCACCGAAGGTCTGGAACGTAAGCCGGCCACCTCTGCCCGGGCCGGCGATATTGTGGCGATCGCTGGTATTCCGGATATTACGATCGGTGATTCTCTGGTGGATCCCGAGGATCCGCGCCCGCTGCCGCCCATCCACGTGGATGACCCGGCTATTTCTATGACCATCGGTATTAATACCTCGCCGCTGGCCGGCACCGAAGGCAAGGGCCATAAGCTCACCGCGCGGCAGGTCAAGGACCGCCTCGATCAGGAACTCGTGGGTAATGTGTCCATCCGGGTCCTCCCCACCGGCCGCCCTGACGCTTGGGAAGTGCAAGATCGCGGGGAACTGGCTCTGGCGATTCTGGTGGAGCAGATGCGCCGGGAAGGCTTCGAGCTGACGGTGGGCAAACCCCAGGTCGTCACCCGCACCATTGACGGAACCGTATGCGAGCCGATGCAGCGCACCACCATTGACGTGCCGGAAGAATACCTCGGCGCGGTCACCCAGCTTATGGCCGCCCGCAAGGGCCTCATGGAAACGATGGCGAATCACGGCACCGGCTGGGTGCGCATGGAATTTGTGGTGCCGGCCCGCGGCATGATTGGTTTCCGCTCCGCGTTCCTCACCCAGACCCGCGGCACCGGCATTGCCGCCTCCATTTCGGAGGGCTACGCCCCCTGGATGGGTGAGATTTCTTCGCGGGCCACCGGCTCCCTGGTCTCCGACCGGGCCGGGCAGGTCACCGCCTACGCCCTCCAGCGCCTGGAAGACCGCGGCACATTCTTCGTCACCCCGGGCCAGGAAGTATATGAGGGCCAGGTCGTGGGCGAAAACCCGCGTGATGAGGATATGGACGTCAATGTGGTGCGCGCCAAGGAAATGACAAATATGCGCTCGGCCACCGCCGACGTGTTTGAGACCCTGCAAGCGCCCCGACGGCTTACCCTAGAAGAAGCTATGGAATTCGCTGCTGATGACGAATGCCTGGAAGTAACCCCGGAATCCGTGCGGGTGCGCAAAGTTGTGCTCAGCGCGGTGGAACGCGGCAAGATCGCCGGGCGGAAGAAGCGCGCGAAGAAGTAGCGCCCGCCCGCGGTGCGGCGTGAACGGCTCGCATATAGCGGCTGTTCTACCCGCCCGCGGTTACGGCCCGGCCTACCAGCGGCGCGCCCGCCCAGACAAGGAGTGAGATGAGGAACCGCACCCCGCGCCCGAACACGCCCCGCGTCTCGGGGGACGCCTCGTCCCATACGGCGCGCCCGGTTCACGCGGCGCGCCCAAACGCGCTGGGAACCGCGCTGCGGACGTGCGCGAAGCTCGCCACCGGCCTGCTGCTCGGTGCCTTCGCCGGAGCGCTGGCCGCGGTCACCCACGCGGGGCTGGCGGGAATTCCCGGCCTGGCCACCGATATTGTGTGGGTCGGCCCGCTCCTCGCCACGCTGCTCATTGCCAGTGGCGCATCTTTCGCCCGCGATTGGCTAGGATCATGGTGCTGGGCTGGATTCTGGCTGGGTGAAGTGGCCCTTACCTTCTGGGCATTTGCCGCCCCCGGCTACGGCGACATCGTGGCCTTCCACGGGGTGGCCGCGAATCTCTGGCTTATTCTGGCTCCGCTCGCCGGGGCATTCCCGCTGATCGGCGCCCTGGTGCGCCGCCGGCATTCCACGCCTCCGGGCCCACACCCGCAGGCCAACCAGGATCAACCACAGGAGGACGCATGCGACCTGAGCACACGCCGCTGAGCTTCGACACCGGGGAATTCCGGCAGGTGGAAGCTACCCGCAAGCTGCGCTGGCCCTGGATTGTTTCCGGGGTTATTGCGATCTTGCTTCTCGCTTACGTGGGTTATGCCTGGTACAGCGCCGACCGGGTGGCGCGGGGCACCACGGTGGCCGGTATTGAGATCGGCGGGATGAATACCGCGACCGCCACCGAACACCTCAGCGGCGAGGTCGCCGCGCGGGTGGCCCGCCCGGTCGAGGTGGTTGTGGAAGGCACCAGCGTGAGCGTCAACCCGGGCGATTACTCCCTGGGCGTGGACGCGGCGGCCACGGTGGAGAGCCTGACCGGTTTCACCCTCAACCCCGTGGAGATTTTCCACCAACTCACGGGCAAGGGTGAGGTCGCCCCGAAGGTCACCGTGGACGATGCCGCATTATCCGCCCAGGTGGATACCGTTCGTAATAGCACCGGGGTGGAGGCGCGTAATGCCACCCTCGTGATGGAAGGTACGACGGCGCAGCTCAGCCCGGCGCAAGCCGGGCGCGCCGTCGACCCGGAGGCCACCCGGGCCGCTCTGATTGAACAACCATTGCGCGGCCAGGAACGCATCGAACTGGAAGCGGTACCCGCCGAGCCGGCCATTAGCACCGAAGCTGCCGAAAAGGCGCGCGCGGAGCTGGCCGGGCCGCTGGTCTCCGGCGATCTCACCGCGAAGGTGGGGGACCGGGCCGTGAACCTCAGCCCGGCAACTTTGGCGCAGGCGGCGTCCTTCGTGCCGGAAGGTGCGGCGCTCCAGCTTAAGCTGGACGGTAAAGTGCTGGGCGATGCGGTGCGGGCCGCAGCTCCGGACCTGCTCAAACCGGGTGTGGATGCCCGCATTGAGATCGTGGACCACACCACGCCCAAGATTATTCCCTCCCAGGACGGCGTGGGTATTGACGACGCCGCCCTCGCCTCCGGCGCCCAGGTGGCCGCGCTGCGCACCGCTGCGGCCGAGCGCCTCGTGGAACTGAGCCCCGCCCCGATTCCGGCGGCTTTCAGCACCGCGGATGCGGAAAAGCTCGGGGTGAAGGAAGTGGTCTCGGAGATTTCCACCCCGCTCACCAGCGATTCGGTGCGTACCACCAACCTGCGGGTGGGAACCCGGAAAATCACCGATACCCTGGTCAAACCCGATGAGACGTTCTCCCTGGAAGCAGCGCTGGGCCCCATCGAATACTCGGAAGGCTTCGTTTCTTCCGGGGTGGTTATGAACGGCTTTAATAACGAGGCCCTGGGCGGCGGGCTTTCCCAGCTGGCCACAAATGTTTTCAATATTGGCTACCTGGCCGGTTACGAGGATGTGGAGCACCGCCCCCACACCAAGCATTTTTCCCGCTACCCCATGGGCCGCGAATCGACGCTGTGGTCCGGTTCCATTGACGTGAAATGGAAGAATACCACCCCGTACGGCGCGGTGATCGACACCTACCTTGAGGGCGGGTACGTGGTCACGAAGCTGTGGTCGACGAAGTATTACGACGTCGAAACCTGGACCTCGGAACCGCGCAATTATCGCCAGCCGGTTATGACGGAAGGTAAGGGCCCGGATTGTGAACCCCAGGGTCTGGGCGATCCCGGATTTACTGTGACGGTATCCCGCACCGTGAAATTGGGGGATAAGGTCGTTGAGGATTCGTCCTATGACTGGACCTACCAGCCCGATCACGGCCGCACCTGCCCGAAGCCGGAGCCGGCTACCCCGCCCGCACCCGCTCCGCAAGCCGAAGGGGCTCCCGCACCAGCTCCAGCCCCTGCGCCCGGTCACTAGATTTGGTGCTGGGCGTGAGCTCGGATTACGGTAGAGGAGGAGGTGACACCGGTGGCTTATGTCATTACCTTGCCGTGCGTCGATACCAAAGATCGGGCGTGCGTGGACGAATGCCCGGTGGATTGCATTTACGAAGGGGATCGTACCCTCTACATTAATCCGGACGAATGTGTAGATTGCGGGGCTTGCGAACCGGCCTGCCCGGTGGAAGCCATCTATTACGAAGATGATGTTCCCGAAGAATGGTCAGTATTCACCGCCGTCAATGCGGAATTCTTCTCCGAATTGGGCTCCCCGGGCGGGGCGCAAAGCCTGGGGCCCACCGGCACCGACCACCCCTATGTGGCCGGCCTGCCGGCGAACGTTAACGACGAGTCCTGAGCCGGAGACCTGCTCGACCACGGTTTCCATGCAGCGCTAATTACGCGCGGGAGAGTGATCGCGCGGCGCTAGCCGCGCGCGCCGTCGTTCCAATCGAGGGTGGTGCGGGCCAGCTCGCGCACCTGCGGCCAGGTGGCCGCGAAGGAAGGAAGCAGCGGGTAGGAGGTAACATTCTCCACGTTCACCCAGCGCAACTCCATGGACTCCCCGTCGGCCACCGCCTCGAGCCCATCGCGGCAGCGCGCCACGAAACTGGTATAGGACCAATCCGCATGCGCGGTGGTGAGCTCCCCGCCGCGGCGCAGATCCGTGGGAGCCAGTGCAGTCTCCTCCGTGAATTCGCGCAGGGCGCCCTCCCAGGGCTCCTCGTCCCATTCGCGCGCCCCACCCGGGAAAGCCCAGGTAGCGCCGCCGTGGCTCCAGGGGGAGCGGTGCTGAAGCAGGATCTGGATGCGCCCGGCGTGGCGCCGGAAAGCCGCGATCCCGGCCGCCCCGTTCATCCCCCAATGGCGTTTCCCGCAACCGCATAGCAGGAAACCGTCCGCGCCGTGATGAACCGTGCCGTGGTGGCTATCGGCCAGGAAACGCTGCGCGGCCTCCGGGAGCACCCCGAGGGCCGGGCGGGCCGGCTTCGCCCAGAACTGGGTAAAGGACAGACCCAAGTGCTCCACCAGGGAACGCAGCAGCGGTAGGGAAATGCCCACCACCCCGTGGTAATCACCTTCGAGGCGGTCAATGAAGGGGCCGCCCAAGCCGTCCGCGGTAAAGGAACCGGCTACTTCCAGGGGCTCCCCGGTGGCGATATAGGCCTCGATCTCCGCTTCGCTCAGGTGCGCGAAGGTCACCTTCGCGCGGGAAATCCCGGCCAGGGAACGCCCGGAAGGAACATGGACCAGGCAGTGCCCGGTGTGGAGAATCCCGGAATTGCCGGACATGCGAGCCAGGCGCTCGCGGGCCACCTCCGGGGAATGCGGTTTCCCGTAAACCTCGCCCTCGAACTCGAACATGGAATCGCAGCCCACCACAAAATCGGCGCGCTGGGCCGGCCCGGGGGTGGCGGCCACATCGCGGGCTTTAGCCGCGGCCAGCGCCAGCACCCCCTGGGAAGGACCCCCGTGCACCCGCGCGAGCAGCGCATCTTCATCCACGTGCGAGACCTGCACCAGCGGCTCCACGCCCGCGGCCCGCAAGGTGGCCAGGCGGGCGGGGGACTGGCTGGCGAGAGCCAAGGTAAGGGAGGGCAGCGCGGGCATATGCGGTGCAGGCGCGTGCCCAGCGGACGCGCGGCCTGCGGGCATATGCCCCGCGGGCGTGCGCCCAGCAGCAGGCGTATGCGCCGCGCCGCCCCCGTCATGAATCATCGGCATAGGAAAGACCGGCCTAGCGCGAAAGCTCGCTGCGCAGCACGTCCAGGCCCACCCCGCCCAGGCGCAGGGCCTTCATATGCCACGCCTTGAGGTCGAAACCGGCACCCGCGCGGGCCCGGGCTTCCTCACGCAGTTCCTTCCAGATCCGCGCACCCACCTTGTAGGCGCTGGCCTGCCCCGGCCAGCCGAGGTAACGGTCCAGCTCGTAGGAGAGGAAGGACTGTTCCATGGCAACATTCGCGCGCAGGAAACGCCAGGCGGCGTCGTGATCCCAGGCGCCGGTGCCGAACTGCCCGCCGGCCACCTTCCCGGCGTCCTTACCCAGGTGCACGCCCATATCCACCACGATGCGGGCCGCGCGCAGCCGCTCGGAATCGAGCACACCCATGCGGTCACCCGGATCCTCGTGGAAGCCGAGCTCGGCCATGAGGGCTTCGGCGTAGAGCGCCCAGCCTTCCCCGTGCCCGGAAACCCAATAGGCCTGGCGGCGCCACGCATTGAGCTGATCCTTGAGGTAGACGGCCAGACCCAGCTGGAGGTGATGACCCGGCACCCCTTCGTGGTAGACGGTGGTCTTTTCCTGCCAGGTGTGGAATTCGGTCACGCCTTCCGGCACCGACCACCACATGCGCCCCGGCCGCGAAAAATCATCGGAGGGCCCCGTGTAGTAAATACCGCCCGAATTCGAGGGCGCGATCATGCATTCGATGGTGCGCATCGCCTCGGGAATATCGAAGTACTGCGTGGCCGCGGCCATGGCATCATCCGCGGTGTGCTGCATCCACGAGCGCAATTCCTCCACACCGTGCAGGGTGTAGCGTTCCTCCTGATCGAGGCGGGTGAGGGCCTCGTTCACGCTCACGCCCTCCCCGTACAACTCGCGCGCAATGGCTTGCTGTTCCGCGTCGATACGCTCCAGTTCGTGGATACCCCACTCGTATGTTTCATCCAGGTCGACGACGGCGCCCAGGAATTCGCGCGAATGCAGCGCGTAACGATCCCGGCCCACCGCATCATTTTCGGTAGCACCCGGGAGCAGACCCCGCAGGGTTTCCGCCAGCTCCCCGTAAGCGGCGCGGGCCTGAGCTGCGCCCTGCTCCAAAGCTCCAGCGAGCTGCGGGGCTACGGCCGCCCCGCGCTGGGCCAGGCCGGCGAAACTACCCGAATCAGAGGCGGCAGCGAGGGCCTGCTCCAGGCAGCGCTCCACCTGCCGGGCCGCAAACACGGGGCCGGACGCGGCCCGCTGGGCCAGGGATTCCCGGTAGCCGGCCATGGCCCGCGGCACATCGCTCAGGCGCTCCGCGATGGTTTCCCAATCGGAAGCACTGTCCTGGGGCATCACATCAAAAACATCACGAATTCCCTGAAGCGGGGATTCAATAACATTGAGCTTGCCGACTTCTTCGCCGGCTTCATACAGCTCAATTTCCAGGCCGAGGCGATCACGCAGGCCGGCTGCGGTCACCCGATCCGTGGCATCGCGCTCTTCAAGGTGATCGAGGGCCGCCAGGGTCTCCCGCACGTTATCGATATGCGCGGCAATCCCGGCGGGGGAGTAATCATCAAGTTTGGTTTCGGGGGCACCGGGCAGGCCGGTGAACGTCACCGTTTCGGGTGAGGTATCGAGGACGCGCTGGAAATAGCGGTCCGCGAGGGCATCAATATCTGTGTGTTCTCGTTTATTCTCCACTGCTCCAGAATAGCCCGCGGCTACCCGCCACTCCACTCCCAGCAAAATCCCCGGATGAAAACATGGACGTTAGTGTCAAGGACGACTAGTATACTGTGATGGAAGGCACTTTATTTATAGCCGGCGGTTGGCGCTCCCCGTTCTCCTCACCTGAGGTGGCGCTGCGCCGGTGCTAAGCAGCTAGGGAAGGGGCGAGTGTGGCTGAGCAATTCGCTAGCGCGCCGCGCCCCGCACCCCAATCCGAAACATCACCCGGAACCGGGGCCGGGGCGGGCCGGAGTGCGCGGGAACGCTCCAGCATCGGCCCGGCCATGAGCCCGGATCTCATCGCCTACCTCCTCGGGGGCGGGGCCCAGCCGGCCGCTAGCGCGCAGCTCAGCGCGGATGATATGGCCCAGTTGCGGCGTAATACCGCAGCTGATCTGCCCCTCGGTCCCGAATCGGGGGTGCCGCGCTCCGGGACTGCCGCCCGTATGGAAGCCCCGGTGGATCGTAATTTTGTGCCGAGCCGAGAAACCGCGGCTCGCACCCCGCAGCGTTCGCGCACCTCCCTCCCGGATACTGGTAGTCGGCCCGGGGGCGCCACGCGCGCTTCTCAGTCCGCACTGCCGGCTGCGCCGGCGTCGTTGCCGCACAAAGAACCGCGCAATGAGCCGCAGCCTGCGGAAACGGAAGGCACCGCGTTCTCCGCCTATATGGAACACCTCGAGGGCGGGCTGCCGCGCTATACCCTGCGCCAGGCGGCGGAGCTGACCAATATGGATACGGAAGGGGTGCGGCGTTTTTGGCTGGCCCTCGGTTTCCCCTCCATCGTGGATGAAGATAGCGAACTCGTGTTTACGGACGGGGATATTCGGGCGATGCGGGCGATGGCGGAATCGCTCGGGGAATCCCCGCTTACCGAATCGGCCCTCACCTCGCTGCTACGCGCCAGTGCCCACAACGTGGATCGCATGCTGCAATGGCATGTGGAAACGCTCCTGGAGCTGGCCGAAACTAGCGGCGGGCTCGGGCCGGTGGATGCGCGGCGCTGGGTGCTCGATCATTTCCCGGATATTGAAGAATTTTTGCGGCGCACCGCCGCCTACACCTGGTCGCGGCAGGCGGCCGCGCTGCTGCGCCACACGGAAGCGGAAATCGCGCATATTAATGAGGATGATGCGATCCCGCAGCTGCCGCGCGCCGTCGGCTTTATCGATATCGTGTCCTTCACGAACCGGACCGAACGGATGACATCGCGCCAGTTCATGGAGTTTATTGAGCGTTTCGATTACACCTGCCGGGCCGTGATTACCGGCGGTGGCGGGCGCGTGGTGAAATCCATGGGCGATGCTTTCCTCTTTATCGCGGACGACATCGTCACCGGGGCGGATATTGTGTGCGATGTGACCCAGGCTCTGCGCGATACCCCGGAGATTCCGGCGGTGCGCGCCTCCCTCACTTGGGGGCCGGTGCTCGGGCGTTTCGGTGATGTATTCGGGCCCTCGGTGAATATGGCCTCCCGGCTGGCGGATGTGGCCTCCCCGGGTACCGTGCTCACCTCGCGGCCGGTGGCTACCGCGCTCAAGGCGGTGGGGGAGAATCGCTTCACCACGATCTCGGTGGGGACTCCGACCTTGCAGGGCCTGGGGGCCACCGAGGTGCTGGAATTGCGCCGCATCCGGGCGCATTAGGAGCGTTTGCCTTGACCCCTGAGTGAAAAAAGAAAATAGCTTAGACTTTCAGTGTGACTACTTTGCTTCTTGTTGAGGATGACGCCGCTATTTCCGGACCGCTGGCCCGTGCGCTCGCGCGGGAAGGATATGCCGTGACGTGTGTTGATACCGGGCTGGATGCTCTGGAACAGCTCGCCCACGGAGTAGATATTATGGTTTTGGATCTCGGGCTGCCGGATATGGACGGCCTGGACGTGGCGCGGCAGGCCCGCGGGCGAGGCCACACCTTCCCCATCCTTATTCTCACCGCACGCGCCGAAGAAGTCGATATGGTGGTGGGCCTGGATAGCGGGGCGGATGATTACGTCACCAAGCCGTTCCGGCTCGCGGAGCTGCTAGCCCGGGTGCGGGCGCTGCTGCGGCGCACCGAACAGGGCACCGATCATTTCACCGCCCAGGATATTTCGGTGGATACCGGGGCGCGCCGGGCGACGCGTGCGGGCGTGGAGCTGGCGCTCACCGCAAAAGAATTCGAATTGCTCACCGCGCTCATTCGCCGCGCGGGGGATGTTGTATCACGCGAAGCGCTCTTCAGCGAAGTGTGGGGGGACGAAAAGGCGTCCGCTTCGAAGAAACTCGATATGCATATTTCGTGGTTGCGCCGTAAATTGGGCGACGACGTTGACAGCCCTCGCTATATCTCCACGGTGCGGGGACTGGGCTTCCGTTTCGAAACACGCTAAGAAGAACCCATGCGCGCACGTTCTTTGCGGATGACGATCCGCACCGCGCTGGCGGCCATTTTGCTGGTCGGTATTCCGGCGCTGGTCATGGGCGGGGTGACGATCCCGCGCAATGCCCTCGATGAAGCGCGGGCCCGCCGCGATATGCTGCTTTTCCTAGGCGCGGAAATCCTGGCGATTATCGTGGCGATTTTGGTGGCGGTGGGGATCGCCATGCGGGTCTCGCGCCGTATCTCCGCGCCGCTCATCTACCTGGCTGCCGCCGCGGAACAGCTGGGTGCGGGAACCACCCGCCCGCAAATGGCACCCTCCGGCATCGAAGAAATCGACCTGGTTTTTGAGGAGATCGCGCGGGCCGCGGATCGCATGGCCGGGCGGCTTTCCGCCGAACGCCAATTCGCCGCCGACGCCTCCCACCAGCTGCGCACCCCGCTCACCTCGCTATCCATGCGGCTGGAAGAAATCCAGTACCTGAGCAACGATCCGGACGTCAAAGAAGAAGCCACCCGCTGCCTGGAACAGGTCGAGCGCCTCACCGGGGTGGTCACCGATCTGCTCCACGCCTCACGCGCCCAGGAAAGCGCCACGGAAGCGGTGGCGCTACAACCGATTTTCACCCAGCAGGGCGTGGAATGGGAGCGTGCTTTCGCGGCCGCGGGTCGCAAGGTGGTTTTCACGGTGGGTGATCACGGCCCGGTGCTCTCCGATCCCGGGGCGCTTTCTCAAATTATTGCCACGTGTGTGGAAAACTCGCTGAAATACGGGGCGGGAACGACGACGGTCACCTCGCGCCCAGCCGGCCGGGGCGTCATTATCGATATTAGCGACGAGGGAGAGGGGGTAGCCCCTGAATTCGTGGAAGCTATTTTCACGCAGGGATTCTCCCTGGGCGGCTCCACCGGATTCGGCCTGCCGCTCGCCCGCCAACTGGCCGAACGCAACGGCGGGCGCCTGGAATTATCCCAGGCCCAGCCCCCTATTTTTTCGGTGGTCCTCGCCGCGCTCCCGGCGGCCCTCGACCCGGCGAAAGTTTTCCCCGCGGGCGGGGAAATTTCGGTGGGGGCACGCCGCCGGCGTTTCTAAAATCTGCTACTCGCGCACCCGAAACACCACGTAGCGGTAGAGCACGTAGCGGCAGGCGGTGCCCAGAATCAGCCCCACCACATTGGAAGAAATATTATCGGCCAGCTGGGAGCGCATATCCAGCACGTAGCGAGAGAACCACAAGCATCCCAGCTCAATAGCCATCCCGCACAGGTTCACCGCCACGAATTGCAGGAATTCCCGCATTTTTTCCGCCGAACGCTGGGTGCGGAACGTCCACAGCCGGTTCGCCACCCAAGAAAAAATCACGGACAGGGTAACGGAAATGACTTTCGCGGTCATGGATTGATCGCCGGGCAGGCGCACCAGCCCGGTATGCGCCAGCAGATTAAAAATACCCACATTGACGATATAGGCACCCAGGCCCACCGTGCAGAATTGCATGAATTCCACGAGCCACTGCCGGAAGGTTTGGCCTTTGAGTAAACGGCGCATGAGTTTGTCCACCCGGGCGCGGGCGGAGGAACGCGGTTCTGGTGTTGGCTCTGGTGCTGGGCTAGTCATCGCGCTGAGACTATCACGCTTTAGAAACTGGGAAGCATATCGGCGGGAGTCAGGGTCCCCTCGCGCATCTTCCGGAAGAATTCCGGGGTGCGCTGCGGATCGAGGAGCACATTGGACTGCCCGTTGGCCCGGTAGTCCAGATCGGCAATCGGGGGAACCCCGGCCAGACCGCCCTCGCCCAGTACGCTTCCGAGCGCCAACCCGGCCCGCCCCACGTTATACAGCGAGGTCCCTTCATCCACCGTAAGAATGGAGCCGGCGGTGCCGACCATGCGCCGCTGCAGCGGGAAATTCACCAGCGTTGCCGGGGTTTTCAGCTTGCCAATCAGGGAGGAGACCACCTGGCGCTGCCGGTTGGTACGCCCCAGGTCACCCAGCGGATCGGATTTACGCATCCGCGCGAAAGCGAGGGCTTGGGCGCCGTTGGTATCGTGGCAGCCAGCTTCCCACACCATGCCCGAGTCCGCATCGTCTACGTCGGCGTCGTAGCACAGGCGCACCCCGCCGGCGGCGTCCACAATCTGCTGCACCCCGGCCATGGAAATTTGGATGTAGTGATCCACGGTCATCCCGGAAAGTTCCTCCACCGTTTCCACCAGCAGCCGCGGCCCGCCCAGCGCGAAGGAAGAATTGAGCTTTTGCTCGCCTTCCCCGGGCACGTTCACGTAAGAATCACGCGGGAGGGAGACCAGCGCCGGCGCTCCGGATTCGGGCACGTGCAGCAGCATAATGGTGTCCGCGCGCTCGCCTTCGGTCGGGTCATCAATGCCGTCTGCCTCGCGCACATCCGAGCCCACAATCAGGTACGTGGTCCCGCTTGTTGCCGCGGCTCCACTCAGCGCATCCGCGCGGGTGAGCTTGGAGTTGCCGTAGAAGAACAGGTAGGTAGGCCAGGCCACCGCGAGAATAAGAAGAACGACGACGACGCCAGCGACCCAGCGCCACGGATGGCGGCGCCGTGCGCGCCGGGCAGGCGCACCCATTCCGGGCACCTCCGGTGCGGGTTGCCCAAAATCGCTGGGCTGCGGGAAGCCGCTGTGCTGCGCAAAGCCACCGTTTGGAGTGTGCGGAGCGTAGCCGCGGGCCTGCGGCTGGGAAGCCGCAGGCGGATAGGAGGGCGCCTGTTCGAAAGATTCTGCCGGACGAGCGGGCGCTACCTGGCGCTGCGGCGCAAAACTGGGGGGCTGCACGGGAGCGGGCCGGCGCGGCGCCCCGGCATTGCGGGTGGCTCCGGCAGCGGGGATAGCACCGGCGGCGGGGGCAATCCCGCCGCCGCGGGGGTCCCCGGAAACATCAGGATGCTGTTCGCGTGCCTGCGGGGGCACCGCGCGGCCGCGGCCGACCGGCTGCGCGCCCTGCGCGGAGGGCCGCGGAAGCCTGCGCTTAGGCGGGAAGGACGGTGGTGGGGTAGCCCCATGGAAACGGTTCATGCTCAGGGAATCGCATTCTCTCGGGTGCACACGGGTGCGGACTCGGTGCTCTGGGCGGTGGTGGGAGAAGTGGCGGAAGCGGTCTCATCCGCGCCGGGAGCGGCCGGCGTAGACGTGCTCTCGGAATTCGCGTCTGCGGTGCCGGTATCACCCTCGGTGCTGCCCGCGGCTCCGGACGCTCCTTCGCTGCCCGCAGCGGCGCTGCCGGCACTTGGCGTAGCACCCGCGGCGGTACTGGGAAGAGCATCGGGGCTACCTTCCGGGGGAAGGCCAACGAAAACGCCGTCGGCATTCTTTTCCGCACGTACCGGAACGTCGCGGCGCAGCGCCTCCCACACGTATTCGGCGCTATCGGTGGCGACCACGCGGTTACCGGCCCACGCGAAAGGCATGGTCCAGAAGCGGATATTGGCCGGGTCAATGGAACGCAGCGAATTTGCCAGGCCCACAATATTGCTGATGGAGCCGATCTCCTGGGAGGTTTGCAGGGATTGGGTGGCGGCGTCGAGCAGGCGCATGAGGCGGCCGAAATCGGTGAGGAGATTGGAGCGGAGGGCCTCGGCGGCCACCGCGCTCACCAATTCGTGCTGGCGCCCTATACGGGAAATATCCGAGCCGTCCCCCACACTGTAGCGGGCCCGGGCCAGGGCCAGAGCCTGGGTGCCGTTGAGGAGGCGGCACCCGGAAGCAATATCGAGGCCGGCGCGCTCGTCGTACAAATCATCCGCGAAGTACATAGGAACCCCGCCCAGGGCATCCACGGTGGAAATAAAGGACGCGAAATCCACCACGATATAACCGTTGAAGGTAATGCCGGTCATCTGGTGGAGGGTGGTCATGGTGCAGGCGGCTGCGCTGGCAACATCGCCGTACTGGCCGCCAATAGCGAAGGCGGAATTGAACATGGTTTCGGGGGCGGGGCGGGTGGTGACCGTTTCCGAGCCCCCGGAAGAGGTACGAATCGTGCAGGAGGGAATATCCACGAGGGTATCGCGAGGCACGGACACAATATCCACGCGGCTACGATCAGCGCTGATATGCATGATCATGGTGGTATCCGCGCGCATCCCCCCGACTTCGCCGGATTCTCCAGCGTTATCAATATCGGAAGCCCCGCTGCGCACATCCGAACCGAGAACAAGAATATTGAGCGGGCGGCCCGCGGAAGGATCCACCGGCTCCGCCGCGGCGGCGGAAGGAACCAGATCATCAATATCCGCCCGGGTGATATTCCCCTGGTAGCGCGCCCACGCGGACCACAGGGCCGTGCCGAAGGTGAGCAGAAGTGCAAGCAGCACCAGCACCACGACCCGCCACCACGAAGAGGTACGGCGTCCACCGATCAGATGCGCTGCGGCGCGTGAGTTTTTTGCCACCACCTCATCATAGGGGTTCGGGCGCGTCGCCCGCTGGAAGAAGCGCCGCACTGCGGTGTTAAGCACGGTGGCGCGGGCGGGTGCTAGCGGGTGCGCGGCGGTGTGTGGAAGCGGGCCCGTGCCCCCGCCTCCACGCGAGTGCGGCGGCGGGCAGCGGCGCGCTCGGCTAGGCTAGGACCATGCGCATTCGTGTCATCACCGTGGCTTTCAATCCCGGGCCGGAACTGGAAGCTTTTCTCGCCTCCCTCCCGGCAGCCCTGCGGGAAGCCCACGAATGCATCATTGTGGATAACGGCTCCGAGCACGCCGAAGTGGATCGGGTAGCCCGCGCCCACGGGGCGCAGGTGGTGCGCACCGGCGAAAATATCGGTTACGGCCGGGCCGCCAACCGCGGAGCCCGGGGCTTTACCGGTGAGTGGCTGGTGGTAGCCAATCCCGATGTGGTGTTTACCCCCGGCTCCCTCGACGCCCTGGTGCGCGGGGCGGAACGCTTCCCGCGGGCCGGTGCGCTCGGCCCGCTCATTCGCACTCCGGAAGGGGAGATCTACCCTTCGGCTCGCCAATTCCCGCGGATCATTTCCGGGGTGGGGCACGCGCTGCTCGGGAATATCTGGCCGAATAATCCCTTCTCCCGCTCCTACCGTTCCAATGCGGATGTCACCCGCGCCCACCCGGTGGATTGGCTTTCCGGGGCCTGCCTGCTGCTTCGCAGGGAAGCCTTCGAGGCCGTGGGGGGTTTCGATGATTCCTATTTCATGTTCTTCGAGGACGTGGCCCTGGGGGAGGCCCTGGCTCGGGCGGGCTGGCACTCGGTTTTCCTCCCCGAAGCGGAAGTGATTCACTCCCAGGGTGCTTCCTGGAAAGACCAACCGGCCGCCATGCTGCGCGAACACCACCGCAGCGCGGCGCACTATATCGATAGCGTGTACGCGCGCCCCTGGCAGGCGCCCTTGCGCTGGGTGATCCGGGGCGGGCTCGCGCTGCGGGCGCAGCTGCACGTGCGGGCGGCGCGCGCGGCGCGTCGTCGTTCCAACTAACTAAAACGTATTAAAATCACATCGGAGCTGCGAGTATCCGCGAGGCGGCTCCACCCCTCACTCCGCGACCTCAATCGAATAACACCGATGTATTTTTATGAGGTTAAAGTAAAACGGAGTTAAGGGTGTGAAAATTGGGACTTTTGCCGTAAGGTAAGTCTGGAAGCTGCCCGTATGAGTTCTCATCGTGGCGGGCGGCGTGAACCGGAGGAAAAAATGACCAAACGTCGCGGTCTTGTTCTAGGAACCGTGCTGGCGCTCGCGAGTGCGGGCCTTGCCGTCCCGATTGTGGGCTACGCTTTTGCCGAGAACGATGATGCACAGGGCAGTATTGTTATTCCGCTAACAACCGAAGCGGGGGATCTCACCACCACCGCCACCGCACAAATTGACGAAGAAGCGGAGAGTAAGCCTGGCTCCTCCAAGGAAGCCGAGCCGCGCGAGGCAGCGCACCCCACCGAGGCCTCGCACCCCACCGGGGAAGCCGAGCCCGCCCAAGAAGCGAGTGCCGGGCGCGCGGGCGGCGTCGTACCGAATGCGGTGCGCACGAATGTTCTGCGCGCCGTGGGAACCGAAAACAAAAGCGCCGAAAACGGAGCCGAGGATAGTGCCCCCGGCGCGGAGCTGGCTGATAACTACGCCGTCTTCACCAGCCCGGTGCGGGTGGACGAACCCTTCGCGGTGGCCGGGCTGACCTGGAACCGCGGGGAGAGCCTGCCCGAGGGTGCCTCCATTGAGATGCGCACCCTGGATGGGGAGCAGTGGTCGGATTGGTACGAAGTGGGCGAGGAGTCCCAAACCGAGCGCGAACGGCCCGGCACGGAGTACAACGTCTCGGGGGAATCCACCGGTATTCAGGTGCGTATTACCCAGGGCGAGGGCCCGCTCCCGGCCGGCCTGCGCATCGATATTGCCTACACCGCCGAGGGTGACACCGTGGAGGTGGAGGAGGCTGAAACCGCGCCGATTCTGCCCGAACGCGGGACCGAAACCGATCCGGTGGTCAATCCCGAAGAGGGTGAAGAAGAGATTCCGGCCCTGGGGGCTTCGCTTTCCGCCGCGCGCGGTGGGGGCACCCTGGAGCAGGGCAGCGTGGTGGCGAACGGCCTGCTTCCCACCGCCCGCGATTGGACCAACCGTATCGGCACTCGTGGGATCCACACCCGCGCCGATTGGGGCGCGGACGGCTCCCTCATGACCTGGCCGGTGGAATACGCCACCTTCCAGGGCATGGTTATCCACCACACCGCCGGCTCGAATAACTACACCCAGGCCGGGGTACCGCGTGTTATCCGCGGGATTTACGCGTTCCACGCCGTGACCCGCGATTGGGGCGATATTGGCTATAACGTGATCGTCGATAAATACGGCGGGAAGTGGGAAGGGCGCTACGGCACCCTGCAATCCCAGGACGGCACCATGGCCATTGGTGCGCACGCTGCCGGGCGCAATACCGGAACCATGGGCGTGTCTGTGCTCGGCACCTTCACCGCGGACCACCGCCCCTCGCAAACCATTCTTAATACCCTCGCGGATGTGGCCGGCTGGAAATTCGCGCTCGCGGGCCTGGATCCGCGCGGCACTACCTCGCTGACCATTCCGCAGCGCAATAATTCGGCGCGCTACCGTTCCGGCGAAGCGATGCCGCGTATCGTGGGGCACCGCGATGTGGGCAATACTTCCTGCCCGGGCACGATTTACGATTCCATCGGCTCCATTCGTGAGAACGCCTACCGTATCTATACGCAGCTGCGTTCCGGTGGTGGTACGACGACGCAGCCCGCGCCACGCCCCACTCAGCCACCGGCACCGCGCCCGCCCGCCCCGCCGGCTCCCGCGCCGAGCAATCCGCGCCCGTCCTCCAATGTGGCACCTTTCCCACCGCGCTTCTTCCTCGCTAATGGCTGGGGGCGCACCGCCGATATTGTGATGGACTACGGCCTGCGCGGCGATGAAATCCTCACCGGCGACTGGAATGCAGATGGGCGCGATACCCTGGCGATTCGCCGCTCCAATATTTTCCACGTGCGCGATACCCTCACCTCCGGGGTTGCCACCCGGGTCTTCAGCTTCGGGCGTGCCGATGACGAGGTGTTCGTAGGCGACTGGGACGGCGACGGCGTGGATACCTTCGCGGTGCGGCGCGGCAACCTGCTGCTCGTGCGCAATTCCCTCACGTCCGGCCCGGCCGATGCGGTCTACTGCTTCGGCAACCCGGGGGATACCTGGCTGGTGGGCGATTGGAATGGCGACGGCGTGGACACCCTGGCGGTGCGGCGCGGCAACGTCTTTATCTTCACCGATAACCTGGCCACTAGCGCGGTTTCCGGGGAAATGGCCTACGGGAACCCGGGCGATGAGGTGCTCGCCGCGAAGATTGAGCCCCAGCGCTCCACCCTCGTGGTACGCCGCGGGAATGTGTACGTGGTGCGCGGCCCGCTCAGCGGCCCGGAGGTGACCGAAGATGTTACCTACGGGCGTCACAGCGATATGGTCATCTTCGGTGATTGGGATGGCCGGGGCGGCCAAACCCTCGGGGTGGTGCGCTCGCGCTAAGTACCGATAGGCACGAGTTTCGGTCAAGACATACGGGCTGGGGATATACCGCTATGAAGCGGAAATCCCCGGCCCGTACCTCTAGGCGCAAGCGCGCCGCTGCGCTTGAGCGCCGGTTTTAGTCCCGCCCGAAAATATCGCGGGTGAGCACCGGGGTGGAGGTTTCCGGCATGGTGCCATCCAGGCGATTCGTGATAATCACATCCGCGCGATCCTGGAATTCCTCCCAGGAATCCAGCACCGGAATATCCCCGAGGCCGCCCGGTTTCAGCGCCGGATCGTAAACAAGCACCCCCACATCCCGCGCCCGCAAGTGCGCCGCGAGGCTGAGGGCCGCCGAAGCCCGGTGATTATCCGAGCCCGATTTCATGGCGACCTTGTAGATCCCCACCGTGGCGTAGCCGGCCCCGGCCAGGCGGGTAGCCAGGAACTCGATCCGGGTGTCATTCGATTCCACGATAGCGGACATGAGGTTTTCGGGCACGCCTTCGAAATCGGCGCGTAATTCCTTCGTGTCCTTGGGCAGGCAGTAGCCGCCGTAGCCGAAGGAGGGATTATTGTAATGATCCCCGATACGCGGATCGAGGCCCACCCCGCGGATAATCTCCGCGGCGTTGAGGGAGCGCGCCATCGCGAAAGAATCCAGCTCGTTGAAATACGCCACCCGCATGGCTAGATAGGTATTGGAGAAGAGCTTAATCGCCTCGGCTTCCCGGGTTCCCACCTGGATAATAGGGACGTCGCGCGCTTCAGCTCCCTCACTCAGCAGCTGGGCGAAATGGGCAGCTGCGGCGTCGTCGCCCGAAACAACAATGCGCGACGGGTTGAGATTATCGTGTAGCGCCTTGCCTTCGCGCAAAAACTCCGGGGAAAAGACGATGCGCAACTGCGGGAACGTTTCTTGCATCCGCGCGGTAAAACCGATGGGGATAGTGGATTTAATAACGACGACGGCACCGGGATTCGCCTCAGCTACCTGCGCAATCGCACTTTCAACAGAGGCCGTATCGAAGGCATTGGTCTCCGTATCGTAATCGGTAGGGGTGGCGATCACCGCGTAATCAGCACCCGTAAGCGCCTCAATATTCGAGGTGGTAGCCCGCAGCGAAAGCGGCTTCGTGGCGAGGAACTCTTCGATTTTGGCATCCTGGATCGGGGACGTGCGGGCGTTAATCGCATCCACTTTCGCGGGATTGAGATCCGATCCGACAACATCGTGGTGTTGGGCAAGAAGGACGGCGTTGGCCAAGCCCACGTAGCCCAGCCCGATCACAGCAATCTGCATGATGCTCCTAGCTCTTGGGTTGCGTTCAGTATAGCCGGACTGCCGCGCGGCGGCTCGGTGGGACACGGAAGGGGGGCCGCGGCGAGGCTCCCACGCATAGCGCAGCCCCGCTCGCGCTCCTCGCGGCACTCAGGGTGCGCATCGGAGAAGTGCGAACGGGGCAGCGGAAGGCCGGCTCATGCAGGCAGCTCATGCTGGCAGTGCCGATGGGCCGGGGCGGGGCGCTTTAGTGGCCGGTCTTGGCGTACTTGGCCTCCACGGCTTCCTTCTGCGGGCGCCACCACTCTTCATTGGCCTTGTACCATTCCACGGTGTCATGCAGACCCGCGGCGAAGTCCTTGAACTTCGGCTGCCAGCCGGTTTCTTCCACCAGCTTGGAGTTATCAATGGCGTAGCGCTGATCGTGGCCGGGGCGGTCATTCACATGATCGAAATCATCGGGTTCGCGGCCGAACTCCTGGAGGATCATCTTGACGACCTCGAGGTTATTCTTTTCGCCGTCCGCGCCGATGAGGTAGGTTTCCCCGATCCGGCCCTTATTGATGATCTCCCATACCGCCACGTTGTGATCGCGCACGTGGATCCAATCGCGCACCTGGAGGCCGGTGCCGTAGATACGCGGGCGGATACCGTCCAGGAGGTTGGTGACGGTACGCGGAATGAACTTCTCCACGTGCTGGTAGGGGCCGTAGTTATTCGAGCAATTGGAAATGGTGGCTTCCACCCCGAAAGAACGCACCCAGGCGCGTACCAGCAGGTCAGAGCCGGCCTTGGAAGCCGAATACGGGGAGGAAGCGATATAGGGATCGCCATCCTGGAAGCGGCGCGGTTCGTCAATCTCCAGGTCCCCGTACACTTCGTCGGTGGAAATGTGGTGGAGGCGTACTCCGTGGCGGCGTACCGCTTCCAGAATCGTGTAGGTACCCACCAGGTTGGAGCGAATGAAGGGGGAGGGATCAACAAGAGAATTATCGTTATGGGATTCCGCCGCGAAATTCACCACCAGATCGCAATCCTTGACCAGGGGATCAACGGTATCCATATCCGCAATATCGCCCTGGACCAGGGTAACGCGGTCCAGGCCCTCAATGGACTTGGGATTACCCGCGTACGTGAGTTTATCCAGGACGACAACTTCGGCATCCGGATAATCCTCGACAGTTTGGTGAACGAAATTCGCGCCAATAAATCCGGCACCGCCGGTAACCAGGACACGCATATTATTCCTTTCGTGGGTCAGTTCCTGGCTAATTCTACCCGGAACTGCGGGGTAAGGAGTCAGCCCATTCCGCCGCGCCACAATGTGCGATGCGAGGGCGACACAGGCGATCTCCACAATTGTGCCGCTCGGAGGGTTTAGGCTGGAAGCATCGTCCACGCATCGCGGCCTGGATTTAGCACCACTCCGGGGCGCGAACAACTCGAGGAGGTTCTCTTGAAGAGGTATTCATACGCGCGCGCCCGCACCCCCGGGCTGATGGTTGGCGTGATCGCAGCGCTGGCGCTGATCGCGAGCTCGCTGGGGCTCATGCCGGCAGCGCAGGGTGCGCCCGCTCTGGACGAGGGCGCGGGAAACTACTATTTCTTCAAAAACTCTCTCACCTCGGGTACGGCCGATATGGAGATGTCCTACGGGCGGCATACGGACGTGGTGTTTTCCGGGGATTGGAATGGTGACGGGCGGGACACCCTGGGCGTGAACCGCGGCTCCGATTTCTATATGAAGAACACTTTCTTGTCCGGGGACGCGGATATCCACTTCAAATTCGGGCTGCCCACCGATCAATTCCTTATCGGCAATTGGGATGCGGTAGTGGGCGATACGGTCCTTATTCGCCGCGGCAATACGTATTTCGTGCGTAATGAGCTCACCACCGGAGGCGGGGAACATAGCTTCACTTTTGGTGAACCCGATGATGAAGTGATCGCGGGGGATTGGAACGGGGACGGCACCGATACCCTGGCCATTCGGCGCGGCAATATGTTCTATGTCAGCAATGTGCTCGACGATGATGAGAACTTCACGGTCTTCTCCTTCGGGCGCCACGGTGACACGGTCCTCGTGGGTGACTGGGACGGGGACGGCATCGATAGTTTCGCGGTGCGCCGCGGCAATATGTACTACGTCAATAACTCGACCGTGTCCGGTGGGAACGCTTCTACCGAATTCTCCTACGGGCGGCACGGGGATAACGTTCTGGTGGGTGACTGGAACCGCGACGGGGTGGACACCCTGGCGGTGCGCCGCGATTATGTGCCGCCGGCTCCCAATAGCGAGCGCCCACCCAACCTTGATCCTAATTCCGGCGGGTACCCTATCCTGGTTTACGGAACGCTGCGCCAGGGCGAAGAAGCTGCCTTCGTGGTCAATAACTACTCCGGTATCAAAGAAAGCTGGGTGCCGGGTTATGAACTGTGGATCACTGGCCCGCGGTGGAATCCGTGGCCCTGGGCTCTTCCCGGCCCGCATGGGCTGCGCGGCGACCTCCTGAAGTACGGACCGTGGAATTACGATGCCAAAGTGGCCCAAATGGATGATTGGGAAGGCTATGTTCCGGGTAAGAACCCTGCCTATATGAATTACACCCGTGACCTCGTGACCACCGTGGACGGGCCGGCGTGGATGTACGTGGCAACGAAATGGCGGCAGGATTTCGCGCGGCGCTGGGGCTACGTTGTACCCCACGGCGATTTCCACCGCTTCTAAGGGGATGACGTCATGAAAAAGAAAGACGATGAGACGATGCAGAATTCTCACACCACTCCTTCTTCCATCCCTGGCCTGCGCCGCCGGGCACTAGGAAGCTCGCTCGCCATTATCGGCGCGGTAGCGGTTCTTGGTTTAGGCGGATGCTCCAGCGTTGCGGTGGGGGATCCTGACCCGGTGACCCCGATTCCGGTGGCTACCGCCGCGCCGAGTATGCCGGGAGTTTCCGGGGCGTCCGGTACCGGGAATCGCACTATGCAAGACCGCGCCGCCGTAACCGACGGCTCTGACGGTTCTGACAGTTCTGAAGGTGGCCGCCCGGTTACGGTTGCGCCCAGCGGGGACGTGGAAGCTCAGCTTGGGGTGCCGGTAGGTCTTTCGGTCGACGGCGCCACTCGGGCGGCCTTCACTTTGACAGTCACGGATATTACCCGGGCACAGGAGTGCCCCTCGCGCATCGCAGATCCAGCTGTTTTCACTCCTGAGAACGGCACCTTCCTCGTGGTTGATCTCAGCGCGCAGATGGCAGCTGATTATGCCGCCTACGACCCGGATGCTCCTTTCCTCACCCTGGATCGGGATGCTTTCCATCTCACGGACCGGGAAGGAAATATCCAGGAAGATAGCCACACGGTGGCATCCTACGGGTGTTATACCACCGCGGAGCTGGTCACTCCCTTTATCAATCCGGGGGAAAGCGCGGCCGGCAAGGTGGTCCTGGAAACCTCCCTGGAGCACGGTTACCTGGTCTACAATCCCTGGGGCGTGCCGGGATCGGGATGGCGCTGGGCTTTCTAAGCGCCGCCCGTCATCCGCTCCTAGTCCGCTCCCAATTCGCGCTTAAGCCGTTCCTACTTTGATCGCAATCCGCTACTAATCCGCGATGGCGTAGGTGCTGCGCACGTAGCGCAGGTAGATCTTGCGGTAGAGCGCCGGGCAGGTACGCAGCAGGGCGGCTCCGGCCGCCAGCTGCGGGCGGGCCTGCGCGGTAGCGCGCAGCATGGGCAAGCTAATAGCACGCCGCGCCGCGCGCACAATATCGGCGGTGTCTTTCTCCGAACGCATGGCCGATTGCGCCAAGATCATCATGGCGAGGGTGCGGTACACCAAAAAAGCGGAAAGGTTCTCCGGTTCTGCCATCCATTCCGGCCCGAGTTGCTCGGCTAGGAAACGTGCGGCATCCTCGTATTCTTGCGGATCGGGAACGCGACCCCAGGTGAGAGACTGGGTGCCCACCACGTAATTGGCCAGAGCATCGGGAATTGAGGTGACGCGCCGGGCCCGGGAGAGTGCTATCGCGGCAACAACCTGGTCTTCCCCGCGGTGAATATGCTCCGGGAAACGTAGATCCTGGAACGTGGAGGCGGCGAAAAGTTTATCCCAGAGGAACGGGGTGAGGTTATCGGTAAGGAAGGCACGTACCGCCTCCGGGCCCGCCAAGGTGCCGAGGAAACGGGAATGTTCGGTGCGCGTCTGGCCATTGGAGAGGTGAATGGTGCGCCCGCAGCACACCACATCGGTATCGGGCACGTTTTCTACCTCACGTAGCATGCGTTCCAGATAGGTAGGTTCCCAGTAATCATCCCCGTCAAGGAAAGCAATATAGTCCCCGGAGGCGCGCTCAAGGGCGGAGTTGCGGGCCCCGGATACTCCGGTATTGTTCTCGTGGTAGATCACGGTGAGGCGGTTATCGGCAAGTTCTTTTTCCAGGTCACGCAGCACGCCGGCAGTGTTATCCGGGGAGTGATCATCCACAACGATGAGCTCCACATCGGGCATGGTTTGGCCCAGGACCGATACAACCGCGCGCCGAATAGTGTCCTCACCGCGGTAGGCGGGAGTGATAACGGATATCCGTGCCATGATTCCTCCTAGGTCAGCTCAGTAGTCTCCATGGTACCCGCGCGCCGCTCCGGTGCTAGCTCGCTATCGAGTGCGGCGCACCAGACCGAAGATATGGCAGATGCTCCCCAGCAGCGGGCCCACCACCAGGGAGGTAACCGTGCGCGTTTCCAGGCAAACGGGGAGGAGCATAATGGCGACGGAGACCACCAGGGCCACGCACCACCCCAGGATATTGAGCCGGTGGTGATCAGCAGCCAGCGCCACCGCCCCGGTCAGGGTAAGAAGAGCCAGGCAGGCCGCGGCAAGCACCAAGAAGCCCAGGATCAGGGGCGTATTCGCATAAGCCGGCCCGAAAATAACCGCCATGAGCCACGGGCCGCACACGGCAGCAGCCAGGGCGCCAATCCCGCCAATTCCGCCCACAATAACGGCCAGGCGCAGCAAATAGCCGCGGGTGCGTTCGGGGTGCTGGACAAAGACCGTGATCACCATGGACTGGAAAGCCACCAGGGGAAGCATGAGGGGAGCCCGAGTCACGGACACCGCTTGGATAAGCGGGGCCGCCTCAGAGAACACCACCGGCTCGGTGGTCAGGCTCATGAGGAGCGGAAAACCGTTAATAAGAAGCGCGCTGGCCCCGGTCGCGGCCATGGCCAGCAGGAGGCGGCGCACCAAACCCCGCGGCGCAATATTAATGCGGGTGCGTGCCAAAGCCCGCACCCCCGGCGCGGCGCTGAGCAGCAGCCAGGTACCGCAGGCCAGCACGCAGGCGAGGGCGTAGAGGTGGAGCGCAAGGCTGAGATATCCGGCCACCGCAATGAAGAGGAAACGCAGGGCCGGCTCCAGCGACGTGAGAGTACCGAAAATCTTCCACTTCCCGCGCCCCGCGAAAACTCCGAGGAGCCCTAAATGCACGCTATTGAGAAGTACCCCCAGGGCGATAAAAGCAATGAGGAGCCCGCGCCCGGAAAACCCGTGAAAGACCCGCAGCCACAGCGGCGTGGCAGCTAGCACCAGGAGCGCGGCGCATACACCCACCCCCGCGCAGATGAGCACCGGCGAGGTGCGGTAACGCGGGCCCGCGGCCCCGGAATCCACACCCGCGCGGCTTTCTCCGGCGTCACGGTTGTCCACGCGTTCGCAGCTTTCCACCCGGTCCCGGCGTACCGCCCGCGTCACTTCATTTTGAAGGCCCGCCACGATGGCAATAATGGCGAAAAGGGCAGCCCAGAAGGTCAAAAACAGGGTGTTATCGGCAGGGGAGAGCGAGCGCGCACTCACCACCGTAATAAAGAAACCGGAGAGTGCCCCGGAGGCACCCCCTAAGGCAACGGGCAGCGCAGCCCCGGCAGTTTCTGAGCTCTGGCCAGCGGCGGTGGACATCACGGATGGCCTTTCTCTTCGCAGGATTTCTTAAGTATAGGGTGCGCCCGTGCCATAATAGGCGCTAGTACGGATGGCGGCGAAACGGAAAGTCGCTTCGCCACAGAAAGGATCACGCCCGATGCGCCTCGATATCATGCTGCCCTTCTGGGGGAACCCGGACTACCTCTTCCAAACCGTGGAATCGGTCCTGGCCCAGGATAGCGATGAGTGGAAGCTCACCGTGGTGGACGATTGCTATCCCGATGAGAGCGTTCCCGACTACTTCGCCCAGCTGCATGATGAGCGCATCACCTATATCCGCAACGAAACGAACCGCGGCATTACCGAAAACTACGAAACCTGCCTGAAGCTGGCCACCGCCGAGTACATGATGTTCATGGGCTGCGATGACATCATGGAACCGAATTTTGTTTCCACCATCCAGGCCGCTATTGCCGCCCACCCCACCATCGATATTATTCAGCCCGGGGTGCGCCCCATTGATGCGGAGGGCACCGTGATTTCTCCGCTGGGGGACCGTATTAAAACCTCGCTGCGCAAGCGCTCCACCCGGATGGGCAATGTGATTTCCGGGGAAGGTGCGGCCGCGGTACTCCTCACCGGGGATTGGCTTTACTGGCCCTCGCTCGTTTTCCGCACCGAGACCATTCGCGCCACCCCCTTCCGCCCCGGCTTCCCCCTCATCCAGGACCTCGCTATCGTCGTCGATATGCTGGCCGCCGGCGCCTCCCTGCTCGTGGAGCCGACCGTGTGCTTCCGCTACCGCCGCCATGATTCATCCGCCTCCGCCTCCAAGCTTCTGGACGGCACCCGCTTCGCCGGGGAACGGCGCTATTTCGCGCTCGCGGCGGAGGAGATGAAGCGCCGCGGCTGGACCAAGGCCCAGCGGGCGGCCCGGCTGCACGCCACCTCGCGCCTCTACGCCGCCACCTTGCTGCCGCGGGCCCTCAAGGAGCGCAGCTCCACCGGGGTACGTACCCTGCTGCGTTACCTGCTCGGCAGCTAGGCCCGGCGTCGTCGTTCTTAGTACGACGACGCACGCACCGCAGCGCGCTTCTTCGCACCCACTAGCGCGCCGGCGCGCGCAACTCCCCGAAGGGATTCTTTTTGCCGCGCGAAGCCCGCATGGCGGGCCGTTCCACCAGGAACCAGGAGAATGCCGCGCCCAGGGCGGTGAGCACGAAAAGAACCGCGCAGAAAACCAGGTAGGGCGCCGCGTCGGCCAGTCCGAGGCGGGTGAGCAGCTGGGTGAGCGGGAATCCCCAAATGTAGATGCCGTAGCTGAAATCGTGGACTTGGAAGAGGCGCGGGGAGGGGAGCGTCTGCCCGATCCACAGCAGCACGTAAGTGAGGAGCGGCGCGGAAATCTGCGGCCCGGAATGCGGGGCCACCACCATAATCGCCACGGCCGCAACCGTTGCCCCCAGCGCACCCCAGGTGGTGAGGCTGAGGCGGTCTTTCGCCAGGAAAAGTAGCGAGCCACCGAAGAAGAAAGGCAGCAGCCGCGAGAGCTGGTCGAGGGTGCCGTTCATGGTACCCAGGTAGACCGTGGCGGTGGGGAGGAAGACCCGCAGCGCGCAGGTGCCCAGGAAAATCACGGCCGTGGGCCAGATATGCCGCTTGAAGAAGGGGATGGTGAGCAGCGCGCCCACAATGAGGTAGCACACGAACTCGTAGTAGAGCGACCACAGCGAGCCGTTCCAGGCAATGGGGTAGGGGACATTGTGGAGGGTATCCGCGATGCCCCACTGGTTCATGTAGAGGAAGAAATTGCCCAGGATATAGCTGATCGGCGTGGGGCCGGTGGTGAGGTAGCCATCCAGGGTGCCGTGGTCAAGGATGTAGACGAAGGGCGCGAGGAGGAACGCCGTCACCACATTGATAAACAGGAAGGCCGGGAAAATCCGGACCACGCGGTTCTTGAGGTAGCGCCCCACGTCTGAACGCAGCCGCGCCGCGGTAATGAGATACCCGGAAATCATAAAGAAACCGAAAACAGCCCAGGCACCCACAGATTCGCCGGGTGTGATCTCGAATTCCCCGACGAGCTGGGTTACCGGCCCCACGTGGTGGAAAAGTACCATCAGCGCAAAAACAAGCCGAATCAGATTCAGCGAATTATTGCGGGGGTCAAGCCATGTGCGCATACGTTCCTTCGCGTGGTCCCATCGCGGCGGGGCGACGACGCCGCTGGTGCCGGGTCGTCGCCGCACGCCGCGCTGCGGTTATCGGGTTTAGAGATACTGGGTCTGGGTGTTAATCCAGGAAGCAAGGCGCGTGAAGCCTTCTTCCACGTCCACTTCGGCCTCGAATCCGAGGAGTTCGCGGGCAGGTGCCGGATCCGCCCAGGCGTGGCGTACGTCGCCGTGGCGCCACTGGCCGGTGATCTTCGGTTCGGGAGCTCCGTAAATCTTCGCGATAATCTGGGCCGCTTCGAGGATAGTGGTGTAGTGGCCCGCCCCGATATCCACGGAGACTCCCGGGCACTTTTCAATTTCGATCATCTTAATGAGGGCGCGGGCCACATCATCAATAATGATGAAATCGCGGCGGATAAGGCCGTCTTCGTAGACGGAAATTTGCTGCTTATTGTAAGCAACCCGGCAGAAGAGGGACATGATCCCGGTGTAGGGATTGGAGGGGGTTTGGCCCGGGCCGTACACGTTTTGCAGGCGCACGATCCCGATCTCACAGCCGAAAGCATCGCCCCACATGCGTAGGAGCTGCTCCTGGGCGATTTTGGTGACCGCGTAGACCGAGGACGGGTGCGGTTCCACCAGGGCGGCGTTCATGGCCACCGGCTCGGCCTCCGGGAAATCCCACTCTTCTTTTTCAAACATGGCCACGGTACGTGAACCGGGGTAGAACAGCTCGCCGGCGTGCTCTCCGGAGGTGTGCCGCCAGGCACCTTCACCGTAGACCGCGCGCGAGGAGGCAAGAACAATGCGCTGCGGGATGACCTGGTGACGCGCGAAGGCATCGAGCATCGTGGTGGTGCCCACCACGTTCACGGAGGCGTGCCGGGTGGATTCGGTCAGGGACTGCCCGGTTCCGGTTTCCGCCGCCAAATGGACCACAACATCCGGGGTGAAGCGCTCCAGCAGGGTATCCCAGGCGGCCGGGTCGGTCACATCTGCTTCGTAGAGCTCCACGCGCTTATCGAAGCCGGCTGTGGGCTGGTGATCCGGGTGGATCTGCGGATGCAGGTTATCGAAAGCGATAACCTGCTCGTGATGGTCGGCGAGGTACGTTGACATCGCCGCTCCGATGAAACCGGCACCACCGGTAACAAGAATGCGCATGGAAGTCCTTCCTGTATTGATGCACATGAAGTTTACGCCTCGGCTGGGGGCGCAGCGCGCTCCGCGCGCAGTAAAGCTATTTCTTCAGCCAAACGCCGCCGGTCTTCTTCCAAGCGGGAGACGGCGGTGGACAGCTGGATCGTCACCATAAGAAGCACCACGCACGCGATCACCAGAATCATATTGGAGGCGCGTTTGAAGCCGAGGGCTTGGGAGACGAGGAAAACAACCTGGGGCCAGATCGAAATAACGAGCAGGCCAATGCCGATAAGGAACCAGATATACACGTAGGTTTGTTTCATCCGCCGCGAGCGCAGCAGGATGAATAGGTACACGAGGAAGAGGATGCTCGCGGCGATCGGCAAGAGGCGGTAGAGCACGTTATTGCCTTCCTTCGGTTCCGTCAAGATCTTTTTGGCCGGGGCGGGTAGAGGCTACCGCCATGGCGATAATACCGCGCAGCAGCAGGCGCGCGGCTTTCAGCGGGTTATGGGAGGGGGTGCCGCCCTGCCGTTCGCGCATCTCCACACCCACCTGGGTAACGCGCAGCCCGGCTTTGCTGGCGATAATAAGAGCCTCGATGGTATCGCCTAAATATTCGGCCGGGAGTTCATCGGCGAGTACCCCGATGGCCTTTCGGTTCGTGAGCTTGAAACCCGAGGTGGTATCCGTGAGCCGGGTGTGATGCACGCGGGAAAGTACGCGGGAGAGGAAGCGCATGGCCCAGGCGCGCGGGCCGCGCACCCGATAGGAGCCCCGTTCGGCGAAACGTGCCCCGATCACAATATCGGCACCGGTAGCGTCCATTTTTTCGAGGAGGCGGGCAATATCTTCGGGGCGGTGCTGCCCATCGGCATCCACCTGCACGGCGCGGTCAAAACCGTGGCGCCAGGCGTACAGGTATCCGGTGCGCATCGCCCCACCCACACCGAGGTTAATGGGCAGGTTGAGGACTGTTGCCCCGCCGGCCGCGGCCACTTGGGCGGTGGCATCCCGGGAGCAATCGTTAATGACCACGAGGGATGCGTGCGGTACTGCCTGGCGTAATTCGGTGAGAACCGCCGGCAGCGCCTCTTCTTCATTCCAGGCCGGAATGAGGACGACGAGACGTGGGTGCCTGTCTTGCTCAGAAGTCATTCTTTGATTTTAGGCCATTTAAGCCCGGGCTTGAATGAACGCCCGTGCTGTGTGCCCTATATGAGGGGCGGTACTTCGCGATAAGATAACGCGGCAAGTGAAACGTTGTCCATCTCAAGGAAATCCATGGTTGCAGCCACACACGCAGATGTCCGGGCACCTCAGGCCGCTTCGTCTTCTCAACCCTCGACGCATCGGGCGGCTTTGGTATCGCGTTTGCGCAGAATCAGTGCCGGACGCCCCTGGGTGGTGTGGTTAGCCGTTCTGGTGTTCTTCGGGATTCTGGGCGGGGCACTCAATCTGCACTTCATCATCACCAATCCGCACCTGTCTCCCTTCGATGAATACGTGTACCTCGATGCGGTTGATAAGGCCGGTCGCGGGGTCGTGGTGCGTGACGGCATGACCACGGATGCGTACGCCCGTGAGGTGCTGGCCTGCCTCGGTTTTGGTTCCAATCCGGTCAGTTCGGCAACTATCGGGGTGTGCGGGGGTGATTTCCCGGATGAGAAACTCCCCTTCGCGGGCTACACCACCGCCGGGGTGCATTCCCCGGTCTACTACTTCCTCACCGCCTGGCTGGCTAAGCCGTTTATGATGCTCGGGATGGGCTTGCTGGGCAGCGCTCGCCTCACCAGCGTGCTGTGGTTGGTGCTGGGGATGACGGTCCTTGCCTGGGGAATGCGCCGCGTTGGTGCCACCTGGGCGATGGCGCTCACGGTGCCGCTCCTCATCACCTCCATGCCCACCTTCCGCACCACAAACTGCTATATCACCCCGGATGCGCTCAATCTCCTGGTGGGCACCCTCATTCTTTTCGGGAGTATTTTCTACGCGCGCCGGCAATGGTCTCTCGGCTGGCTGCTCCTTATTGCCGCGGTGGCCTGCGTGGTGAAAATGCAAAATATTTTCGCGGTGGTGGCGGCCCTTATATTCCTGGTGTGGTACCGGATGCGGCCCGGAAACGGCTGGGGGAAGAAAGCTGCCACTGAGCCCGCCACGTTACCGCGCTGGTGGGAAATTGGCACTCTCGGGCTGGTGTCCGCGGTAGCGGGCGGGGCATGGTTGGTGATTCGCCCCTTCATTACGGTGGCACGCCCGGATATTGTGGTGGATCCAACCGGGGTGCTCGATCTGCGCCAGTTGCCCTATATGACCGATGATGCGCTTCAAATTGTTTTCGCCGGGATTGGTGGGACAGCCGAGCAATACCCGAAGTCACCCTTCGCGAGCGTGGCGCTCTGGCTGGGAATCACCGCCATTGTGAGCGTGGCCTGGATCCTGGAACGCCGCTCTACTATGGAGCAGCGTTTCTGCCAGGCAGCCGCGGTGTCCTTCCTCGGTATCGCGCCGGGGGTGGTGCTCGGTTTCAATATCCTCGCCGGCTCGCTCACCTTTATGCAGCACCGCTACGGGATGGTTCTTATCCCGCTCTTCTGCGCGGCTGCTGCCTGGATTAAGCTGCGCAATTCCGTAACCTGGGGCCTGGCAATTGTGACCGCCTGCATGTACGGCTACGCCCTCATTATTCCCTCGGCAACGTAGGGCGGCAGCGCGGCAGCTTGCCCACAATGCCAGCGGCATGAACATGAAGATGCCCGCGGAACGCAACGAGCGTCCGCGGGCATCTGTGCACCTGCCGCAGGTGCACGAGGCGTCCTAGATGTACTTGCGCAGCCGGGACTTCACCTTGGAGGCCAGCACCTTCGGGCCGCCGGTGCGCAGGTAATCCACCACGAGTTTGAGATCGCGCACCGGGTTGAAACCGGGGTCGATAAAGCCGAGCATGGTTCCCGGCACATCGTCGCCGGCGCGGAAAGCCAGATCCGCGGCCCGGCGCGGGTGCCGGCAGAACTCCAGCAGCGGGGCCAGCGCCCGATCCCAGTGGAACTGCTGGGCGAAACCGGCAATATTCGCACGTGCGCGGGCCGCTGCGGCGTCGTCGTATAACAGCGTTTCGAGTGCGGCGGCGAGGGCCTCCACGTCGCGCGGAGGGACCGAGATGCCGATGCCTTCGCTATCGAGGGCGTTCCCGAAGGAATCCCCGCTGGTCGCCACGATCGGCAGGCCCGCCCACAGGTAGTCGAGGATGCGGGTGCGGAAGGAGAACTGGGTTTCCACGTGCTCGAAATGGGTGGAGACCCCCACGTTTGCGTCCAGCAGGTAGTTCTGGCGTTCGTGGTAGGGGACCCAGTCGTGGTTGAAGAATACAAAGCGGTTGGTGAGCTCCAGCTCATCGGCCAGGGCCACCGCCTCGGAGGCGACCCGCATGGCCGGCACCCCGGGATTCGGGTGTTTCATCCCCAGGAAGTAGAGGCGCACATCCGGGTGGGTGCGGGAAAGCTGGGCGACCGCGCGGATGAGGGAGAGCGGGTCGAACCAGTTATAGACCCCGCCGCCCCACAGGATCACCTTGTCATCCATGCCGATGCCGGGAACCTTCCCGCGGATGGCGTGCTCGGTTTGGCGGGGCGCTTCTTCGCCCAGGCCGAAGGGCGCAATATCGATGAGGCTGCGCACATCCGCGCCGTCGGGGAGGACGTTGCGGTTGATGCGGCCCATGCTCGCCAGCTGCCCGAGCCAGAAATTGCGCTGCTTATCCGAGGCGCACAGGAATTTATCGGCACGGGCCAGCTGCCGGTTGAGCACTCCGGTCACCCCGGTAATGGAGCGTTCGCGGCCCTCCGGGCCCTGGTCGCGGGCCTGCTCGAGCTGCTCGAGGTGCATGGGATCGTAAATATCGGCCACGATGATTTTTTCCGAGCTCATGAGCCACGGGGCGCTTTCCAGCAGGAAGCCCTGGAAAATAATGACATCCGCCCAATCGGTGCAGGCGCGCAGGGTATCGGTATCGCCATTGTGGATCTCAAAAGCCTGGGGGGCTACCTTGCCAACACCGGCCGTGGAACACAGCCGCACCGGGTGTTCGAGCGCCAGGCGGGTGCACATCTCCCAGGCCCGGATAGCCGGCCCGGCCATTTTTTCCCCGATGGGTTCACCGGTCACCACCAGCACCTTCGCCTGCCCGGAAAAACGCTTCGCGATGCCGAAGAACCGCGCCAGTGCCTCGTGGAGGTCCAGGTAGCGCGGCAGCGGATAGGCCGGCTCCATGGCATTACGCATGAGGGTAATAATTTCCGCATCGGATTTCTTGCGGCCGGCCTGGATCTCCCGGCGTGATTCCACGAGGGAGGGCAAAATATCGCGGAAATACGACACCGCGTAAGGGGCGGTGGCCGCCATTTTCGTGATGGTACCTTCTGCGGCACGGTAGGAATCCGGGCCGCGGCGCTCCTCCACTTCGCTGCGTTCCGCGCTGCGCTCCAGGGCGAAAGCGAGGGCGGGAGCGAAAACCGTGCGGAGCAGGTCATCGCCGAGATTCTTGTACAGGCAGGCCAGCGCATTGCGTTCCAGGAAATACGTTTCTCGGAAATTCCCGAACTTCTTCATGGTGACGTGGTGGCGGTGGTAGGCCACCGACTCGGGCACGTAGCGCACATCGTATCCGGCCAGGTTAGCGCGCCAGCCGAAATCAGCATCCTCGTAGAACATGAAGTAGCGGTCATCGAAACCGCCCAGTTCCTCGAAAACGTGGCGCGGCACGAACATGGCGGCCCCGGTGGGGAAGAGCACATTCTTCGGGGTATCCCAGGCGCCGGTATCTTCCCGCTCCGCCTCGCGCTTGTAGCCCATCCCGAACCACGTCATCGAGGAATCGACGAAATCGATTCTGTCGCCTTCCCAGGTGAGCACCTTGGAGGCCACGCAGCCCACCTTCGGGTCTGCCTCAATCGCCTCCACCGCGGCGCGAATCCACGTCTTACCGGGCCGGGCATCATTATTGAGGAACGCCAAAATATCTCCGCGCGAATGCTCCACCCCGAAGTTGCAGCCCCCGGTGAAGCCCAGGTTGGCGCCCGATTGCAGTACCTGGCAGTCGGGTAGTTCGGCGCGCAGGCGCTCGTAGGAACCATCCCCGGAATTATTATCGACGACGACGATCTCTAGATCCTGCGCGGGCCAATCACATTCACGCAGGTAGTGCGCGGCGGCAATCGTATCTTCCGCCCCGCGGAAATTGACAAGAATAACGGAAACAGAGGTCACTTGCGTTCTCCCTTGAGAGTGCTGGCCAGACCGCGCAGCGCGCGGCGCAGGTGGGGATGCTTGCGGGCACCGGGCTTGCCGGGCTCCTCGTATAGCTGGGTGGTTTCCACCCGCTCATAGGCGTGGATGGGGGAGTGTAGCGCGGCGAGGGCCGCTGCAATACCGCCGTTTTCCTGGGCGACGAGGCTGGTGAGAGAGTGATCGTCGTCGTACGTATTCTGATCCAAACGATAGTTCCCGGACAGGGCCCCGAGCACAAAATCACGCTGGGCGGTATCCGCGGTGATCACGCGATCCGCAACGCTAAGCGTTTCGTTGAGGACGCTGGCGTTCGCGCCCACACTTTCGGTGCCGGTCACCCCCACCCAATCGGTGCGGACCATCGCGGTGAGATTCGCGGTGGTGACATCGGCAATGACCACCCCGTGGGTTCCGCTCCAGGGAACGGCGCGGGCAGGGAGATTGAGAATATAGGTCACGGCAATTGTTTCGACGGCGCTGGCCATATCGCGGCGCGCCGCTCGGAACGGTGCGGTGGGATCGGCGCTGCGCTCGCTCAGCTCTTTGCTTTCCGGATCCCACAGGTAGAGCGGCTCGGGAAGAGCGCCGGCAATCTGCTCGAAACGGGCGCGGGCCGCGGTATCGGAAGCCGCCACCGCGAAAGCGATCCTCGGCTCATCATCGCGGCGCACATCAGCGAAAGCGGTTTCTAGGAAGTCCCGTTCGGCGGCGGGAATACCGGCGCTGGCCCAGACCCGGTCCAGGAAATCGGCCATATGGGGCAGACGGCGATCCGGGATACGGGCGGCGGCGGTGGCCGCGGCGTGCCGATCTTCCAAGCCGGCCAGGGAAGCGCTCCAGTCGCGTACCACCTGGGCACCGCTGAAGGTGGTGGAGGGGACCGGGAGGGAGGGGACGTCGTCGTTCCCGGGGCGGCGGGCAAGATCCAAGGCCGCGGTATCCACCCTGGAGCTGCGGATCGGGTGATCGATCAGCGCGGTGAACAGCGGGGCGAGGAATTCCAGCTGGTAGGCCGGGGAAAGATTCTTCGTGAGGACACGCAGGTAATCGGCGGTATCCAGATCTTGGGTGCCGGCTTCGAGGAGCGCGGTGGTGCGCTGCTCACCCGGTACTCCGGCGGCGCTCAGGCGCCACTGGGCATCCACGGCCAGGGCCGGAAGCGAGAAAGCGGTATCGAGGCCGCCGCACAGGTGGAGCGCCCGCGAATCGAAAGTGTAGACCGGGGCGGGAACCGCGAGGACATTTCGGGACGCGGGGGTTTCCGCAGCCGCACACCACGCGGTATTGCGCCCCGGGCTGGCCAGGAGCTGCGCGAGGGCAGTTTTCGTGACGGCACCGGGAGCGGTCACTACCGCGGTGATCGTTTCTCCCGCCGCGAGATCCGCGCGCGGGGCGGGCTGGCCCGGAATGAGCTCCGCAACACGGTAGGGGAGAGCCCGCGCTAAAGCCGGCCCGGCTCCGGCGGGAACAAGAACACAAACACTCATGACTGCCTATCATCCTCCGCGGGGCGGCAAGCGCGGCTCGCGTAGCCGCGGCGGCTCCCGGGTGAAACTTACTTTCTCTATCGTACAAGGCGACGCGAGGTAGCGCTGACGGTGCGCGGCTGCGCGCGGCTGTGCGCGCGGCTCTGCCTCCAGCTAGGTAATATGAGACAGATAGGTGCATACGCGCGGCTAACCCGGGTGGGGAGCCATCAGCGCGCATGCCGGCAGGAAAGGTCGGGTATGGCAGCAGAGCGCGAACGCGAGGTGAGCCCCGAAGCGCAAGCACGCTTCGAGAAACTCGCCAGCCAGGATCTCACGCGCGTGGCTATTGACACCGGGTTCTTTAGCGGGTGGCGGGCTTCCGTCCGCGATATTTTCGACCATCGCCACCTCCTGGGCCTGCTCACCCGGCGCGAGCTCAAAGCACGCTACAAGGATTCGGTGCTCGGGTACGTCTGGACCTTGGTGCGGCCCCTCATCAACCTGCTCATCTACTACTTCGCCATCGGCAAGGTACTGGGCGCCGAACGTGCCATCCCCGATTTCGCCATCTATGTTTTCGCAGGGCTGACCGCCTGGGGGCTTTTCTCCCAGATCGTGGCGGCCTCCACCGGGGCGATCGTGAGTAATTCCGGGATCGTCAAGAAGGTCTATCTCCCGCGTGAAATCTTTCCGCTCTCCGCGGCCGGTGCGGCTTTTGTGGACTTCCTCTCCCAGCTGGCCATTCTGGTATGCGGGGCCCTCATTATTCGGGGGGTGCCGTGGGGGAGCGCCCTCATCTACTTCCCGATTTCCCTGGCCGTGGTGGTGGTGTGGGCGGTGGCCTTCGGGCTTTTCCTTTCCGCCGCGAATGTTTATCTGCGGGATGTGCAATACCTCGTGGAAGTCATTCTCCTCATCGGATTCTGGCTCACCCCCTCCGTCTATTCTTTCGCGATGATCGCCGGGGCGGCCCCCAGCTGGATGATTAACCTCTACCTCCTCAACCCCACCTCGGTGGCGGTTATGGGCTTCCAGCATTCCTTCTGGGCGGCCGGGCAGGATGCCCTGCTGCCCTCCCATCTGCTCACCCGCCTGGGGATTTTCCTTATCATCGGGCTGGTGCTTCTCTGGCTCGCGCAGCGCTACTTCGCCCGCATGCAACGCAATTTCGCGCAGGAACTCTAAAAGAAAGGCGAGTCAAGGATTCTCATGTCACGTCCCGACGTCATTCAAGTTGATGGAGTTTCAAAGAAATTCATCGTCCACAAAGATAAATCCCTCAAGGAACGCCTGGTCAATGCGGCTCGTTCGCGCACCCACGCGGAAGAATACTGGGCGCTTAAGAACGTGTCCTTCAACGTGGCCGCCGGGGAATCGGTGGGCCTGGTGGGGGCGAACGGTTCGGGTAAATCCACCCTCCTCAAAGTGATCGGCGGGATCCTCACCCCCGATGCCGGGCAGGTCCGCACCCGCGGGCGTATGGCCGCGCTTCTCGAATTAGGTGCCGGTTTCCACCCGGATCTCACCGGGATGGAAAATATTTATCTCAACGCTTCCATCCTGGGCCTGTCCGAAGCGGAGATCGACGCCCAGCTTGATTCCATTATTGAGTTTTCCGGGATTCGGGATTTCATCCACACCCAGGTGAAGTTCTATTCCTCCGGGATGTACGTGCGCCTCGCTTTCGCGGTGGCGGTGCATTCCGACCCGGATATCCTGCTTGTGGACGAAGTGCTCGCGGTGGGTGATGAGCCCTTCCAGAAGAAATGCATGGAGAAAATTCGCCAATTCCAGCGCGAAGGGCGCTCCATTATCCTGGTGTCACATTCCGCGGCCCAAGTGATCGAGGTGTGTGATCGCGCCGTCGTTCTGGATAAAGGCGCCATGGTTATGGTGGGGGATGTGCGCGACGCGATGTCCCGCCTCCACCAGGGCTACCAGGAACAAATGCTCGCTGAACTCGCGGAAAAGAACGGCGGGGTGCTCACCGCGGTGGATACCCACCCGTGCAGTATTGACAATGCCGCGATTGTGGACGGCGTGCGTACCTCCGACGACGGGCTTTTCGTGCATATTTCCGGTGATACCATGCGCATTGCCTTCGACCTGGTGGCCCACGAACCCATGCGCGATTACGGCGTGGTGGTAGAAATCGCCACCATGAACGAGGGCACCCCGGTTTTCGGGATGTCCAGCCGCCGCCTCCAGCTTCCCCTCCCCGCGGTAGAAAAAGACCGTGCCACCATCATGGTGGTGCTTCCCGACCTGCATATCGGGGAGGGCGATTACATCGTCAATCTCGCGATTCTCAACAGCGCCGATATTGAAATCGAACGGCGCAATAGCGTTGCACTCTTCACCACCAAATCCGATGGCATGACCACGGGATTCGTCAAAACCTTCCCCGAAGTCTATGTTCACAATGTTAAGATCGAGGCGGGGAGCGGAACCGAGCAATAATACCGTTCGCGGTCACCACCGCTCCCGCGGATAGAGCGGATAGAGGGGAACCACGTGCCAGTTATCGAAGCCCACCCACGCAGCGTGCCGCTGCGGTGGCGCACCCGCGGCTTCGCGGGCCTGGGCGCCCTCCTCTACTCCATCGCCCTGTCCTTTATCTACGGCGTGAACGCGTGGGCCATCGGCCCGGTACACGCCTGGGTGGCCGACCTCGGGCGCCTCCAATGCGGAACCGAATTCCCGCGCCTGTACCTGCAAGAAGGCCGCTGCCCGATCATCGGTTTCCCGGAAGGTACCGCCACGGTCAACGGTGGTATTTTTAGCCGCGCGGCCACCTTCTTTGCACTTATTTTTCCTGGCGACGACGCCGCCGCGCTCTCTGCGTGGTACCTCATCTGGATCCTCCTGGCACTGGTGGGCGCGTACGGGCTGTTCTTCTGGCTCACCTCGCACCGCCTGATCGCCGGGATAGCGGCTGCGGTATGGATGATCAACCCTTCCGTTATCGGCATGGGGAATTTCGGTACCACCTTCTGGGGTGCGCTACTCCTACCCGCCACCGTCTACGTGGGCGTGGTGCTGCTGCGGCTCTGGCTGCGGCCACCCTGGTGGCGCCGGCTTCTCGCTGTGGCTGGCTGGTGCGGGGTTCTCACCTGGGCTGTTTTCCTTGACGGTTATTCTTTCGTCATGCTCGGTTTCACTGCCGGGGTGGTGGTTATTGTGCTACCGCTGCTGCGCGGGCGCAGCGGCCTGCGGGATGCCGGTCTGGGCTTTGTTTATATGGCGGTGGCCAGCGCCGTGGCGCTCATGGTCTATTACCGCAGCGCCGGTGGGACCCTGGCCGGTATGGGTACCAGCGAAGATTTCTTCCGTTCCATGGGCGTGGATATTGCCACCACGGTTATCCCCACCTCGAGCGTGTGGTGGGCCGAGCTCTTTGGAATCGGGCTGGATGCGGATCTGCTGTGGGGAGACGGCACCAACGTCCGCTGGAATTACATCGGCATCACTGCGCTGGTGTTGCTTGTCTGTGTGCTGGTGTGGGCGCGCGGGTCGCGCCGCTACGTGCTGCTGTGGGTGGGCGTGGCGCTCGTGGCCTTTGTTATTGCCCTGGGGCCCTCGCTGAAATGGTGGGAAATTCGCGGTCCCCTAACCCCACCGATTCAGGTGACTGATTATCTTATGCCCCGCGCGGAAGCCTTATGGACCTTCCCGTGGGCACCGCTCTACGAGGAACTTCCCGGCCTTGATCTCATGCGGGCTATCTACCGCTGGATGCTGGTGGTTCGCCTGGCCCTGCTCGCGGCGCTCGCGAGCGGCATCAGCGCGCTTTTGCGCCGGGAAGCACGAGGCAGCTGGCGGCGGGTGGCCTGCGGAATCTTGGCCGCGCTGGCGGTGCTGGCTTCCGCCCCGAACCTCGCGGGCTTGGCGGTAGGCGCTAGCGACCGGGCCACCCATCTTGAGGAGCTTATCGGTGAGATTCCGGAAAAACTTGATGCTGCCTTGCCAGACGATGCCGTGGTGGCTTTCAGTTCTCCGGTCTCGGGCGGTAATGATTTCCTAGCCGGGGTGATCGCGAGCGAATCTGATTTGGTCCTCTACAACACTTTCGGCGATAAAGACGTGGCCCGAGCTCGGGAAAACTGGACTCCGGAAATGCAGGACGTGATCGGCTCACACGCGAACTTCGGGCATTCGGTGTGGCAGGTGCTCTATACCGGGCAGGTGCAAGCGGTGGTCATCCCGAATTTTGATTTCCGCTGGGGAATAGAACAGGGATCCACGGATACTTTCGCCGCGGAAGCGCAGACCCTGCGCGAGCAGATTGCTTCCGACCCGCGCCTGCGGATAGAGCCGCACGCGGACTTCACCATCGTCACGCTCGCGGAGTAACGCACTGGTGCACTAGTGAGCAAGCGGCACGATCAGGCGCGCGTGATTCCCGCAAAGTCAAAGGCGGCCGCGAGATCCTGGTGGAGGCGGGGCACGCCCATAATCTCCTGAATATGGCGTTCACCCGCGGTAGAGAGGCGTTCCCACAGCTCATCATCACGCATACCGTCCACAATGGCCCGCGCGAAGTCCTCTGGGCTATTGGCGATCAGTGCGGTGCGGCGGTCATCTAGACCCATGCCTTCCGCACCGATATCGGTGGTCACAATAGGCACGCCCCAGGAAAGAGATTCTCCAACCTTGCCCTTCACGCCGGCACCGTAGCGCAGCGGCGCGATAGAGAGCCGAGCCGGATTATACACATCAGCTAAATCAGCGGCGTAGCCGCGTAGCTTCACGCCGTTCCCCTCGAAAACGCGCAGCGATTCCGGCGGGTTCTTCCCGTACACATTGACCTCAACATCGCCCAGTTCCTCGCGGACCAGCGGGTGCACCTCAGTGAAATACCAGTGCAGGCCATCCGCGTTCGGGGGATGGGCGAAAGAACCAATAAAACTAATGCTGCGCCGCCCCCGCAATCCCGCGGGGTGCTCCACCGGGACGTGCACATTCCCCACCACAAAGACCGGAAGCTCGGGATGGTCCGCATGCAGCATCTTCGCTTCCTCGGAAGAAACAACCAGGGTCGCGGTGCTGGCCCGCATCACCCCGAGCTCCAATTCCTTGGTTTGATGCGCGGCAGTGATAAGGGCATCATCACCGGCCAGTTTCGCTTCGCGTAATTCGCGGGTGCCGTGCAGGTCCACCGTGTCAAAAATAACGGGGACGCCCGGAAGTGCATGGGTGATGGGGAAGATGCTTGCCGCGGCTACTCCGACCCGGGAGAGTATCACCCCGCGCACATTCCCGCGCAGCAAGATGGTGAGAGCTTGGGCGCTAATATTCGCGCGTCCCATATCGTTATAGGTGTCGTAAACAACCTGGATGCCGTATTTAGTTAGGTTGCCGACATAAGGTTCGTGACGGGTTTTGTTTTGCGGAATGAAGACGGGTTGGTATCCGAGCCGGAGCAGTTCCAGCAGGATTTGTTCCATCCGCACCGAGCCGGAGTCCAGATCCGGGGTAATAACAGCGCCGTCGCACACAATAACAACATTTTTCGTATGCACGGCGCGTTCAATCTCAAAATCGGGGTCCTCTTCGGGACTCAGCGGCTGCGAGGCCAGTTCAGCGGCCCATTTTTGCCGGAACTTATCCCGATTGATGACCTGGTAGCGTTTTGTTCCCGACGAGGTTTCGGTGCCATTCGATACACCCTCGTGGTGAACAACAAGGGAGCGCGGTTCATAAACGGTGCGGTAGCCCAGGCGCCGCACTTCAAAAGCCAGATCAGTATCTTCGTAGTAGGCGGGAATATAGCGCTCATCGAAGCCACCCAGCTCATCAAGAATCGACTTGCGCACCGCCAAACAGGCACCGGAGCAATAATCCGCATCCCGGAAATAGGTATAGGAATGATTCTCGGGATTATCGCCTTTGCCGTAATTCCAGGCACTACCGTCAGAAAAAACGACCCCGCCCGCTTCCTGCAATGTTCCATCGGCGTACACCAAGCGCGCTCCCACCAGCCCGATGCTGGGATCTTCCAGGCGTTCCACAATGGGCAGGAGCCAGCCGGGATTCACTTCGGTGTCATTATTGAGATAGACAACGATCTCACCACGAGCATGCTGGAGGCCGGTATTACAGGCCCGAATAAAGCCGCCGTTTTTCGGCATATGAATAACCCGCAAGCCAATAATGCGATCCAGTTTCTTACCGGTGGAATCCGGCGAACAATCATCCACCGCGATGATTTCATAAGGAATATTCCCCGCGGTTGCCGCCAGTGCCTTGAGGCAGGCAAATGTTTCCTTCCAATGCCCGTACACCGGAATAATGATGGACACTAGGGGCCTCTCCGAACAGGGAACCCGGTAGAGAACCTTCTGGAGCACTTTGCGACCGGCAGCTTCCGCACCCGGAACGTGGCGGAGCACGGAGCGGAGGGCGGCCTTGGCCGAGGAAGAAGAAATATTCGTCACGGCGGAATCCTTTTGTTGAAGAGGCGGCATCGGCTTTCTGTTCTTGAATTGTACTGTAGCGGCCCCGCGGCACGCGGGAGGCGAGGACGTGGCGGTGCCGCGGAGGGGGGAAGCACAGGTATAGCGATGCCGCGGCGGGTGAAGAACGGCCACGGCGCGCGAGGAACGTCGGTGCGGTGGCACGTGGGGAACGTCGGTGCGGCGCCCGCCGCACTCGCGGCATGCAGCAGCGTAGCTCCGCGTGAGAGCCCGCGGAGCTTGTTAGGCTAGGTGCTGGATCATCGCGACTGCGGCGGAGAGGGATATGAAACTATTTGTGCAGGTTCCGTGTTTGAACGAGGAAAAGACCTTGCCCCTGGTACTGGAATCCATCCCTAAGGAAATTCCGGGCATCGATAGCATCGAGATCCTCATTATTGATGACGGCTCCACCGATGCCACCGTTGAGGTCGCGAAATCATACGGGGTGAAACACTTTGTGCGCCACGCCCGCAACCAGGGCCTGGCCCGCTCCTTCCGCGACGGGGTGGAATACGCGCTCGCGAACGGCGCGGATATTGTGGTGAATACCGACGGCGATAACCAGTACCCCCAGGAAGCCATCCCGGAACTGGTAGCTCCTATCGTGGCCGGGCGTGCTGACATCGTTATTGCCGACCGTCAAACCTCAAAAATCGCGCACTTCTCCCGCTTCAAGAAGCTCATGCAGAATGTGGGGTCCCGGGTGGTCAATCGGGCGGCCGGCACCAAGCTCCCGGACGCCGCTTCCGGTTTCCGGGCCTACTCCAAGGGCGCACTCTACCGCCTCAATGTGGTCACCCAATTCTCCTACTGCATGGAGACCATTATCCAAGCCGGAAATAAGCGCCTGCGCATCGACTCCGTACCCATCACCACCAACCCAAAAACCCGCGAATCGCGCCTGTTCTCCAATATTTTCCAGCACATGTTCAAATCCGGGACCGCGATTGTGCGTTCCTACCTCATGTTCAAACCCCATGTGCCCCTGGGCTGGACAGCCGCAATCACCGGGATCCTGGGCGCGATCCCCTTCATTCGCTTCCTCATCTTCTACTTCATGGGGCAGGGCGCTGGCCATATCCAATCCCTTATTTTCGGTTCGGCCATGATCGTGGCCTCGATTATCTCCATCACCATCCTCATCATCGCCGACCTCCTCAAAACCAATCGCGTCCTCCTCGAACAGCAATTAGAGGGCATCAAAGCCCTGCGTTTCGGCCCGCCGCGCCCGCTCGCTGCTGCCGCGAGTACCGACCAAGCCCCCAATGCCCTTGAAGCTTCGGAAGCAGATCACCCCGGCGCTCTGAATACCCCGGAAATCTTGGAAAATCCGGATCATCCACATGACCCGGATTACCCACATGAACCGGCCGCCGCCGCGAACGGGGGAGCCGCCCGGTGAGAATTCTCGGCTTTGGCACCTACAACACCGCGAACCACCCCCGGGTAGGGGTGCTGCTGCGCGGGCTGGCCGAGCACGGCCACACGGTACGCGAACTCAATATTCCCCTCGATACCGGCACCGCCGGCCGGGTAGCGGCCCTCGCCAGCGCCCGCGGGGCGCTTTCCTTCGGAGCGGATATTGCCCGGCACTGGTGGCATCTGGTGCGCGCTTCCCGGCGTTTCCGCGGCCCGCACGCCCCGGACGTTATCGTGGTGGGCTACCTCGGCCACTTCGATGTGCTCCTGGCCCGCCTCCTCTTCCCGCGCACCCCCATTGTGCTCGACCACCTCATTTTCGCCTCCACCACCGCCACCGACCGCGGCCTCAACACCAGTATCAAAGACCGCCTGCTGCGCACCCTGGATAGCGCCGCCATCCGTGCCTCCACCATCACGGTCCTAGATACCCCCGCGCATCTTGCGCAGATGCCCGAAAGCCTGCGCGCTCGCGGCGTCGTCGTGCCAGTGGGCTCGCCCGAAAGTTTCTTCGCGGCCCGCAGCCCGCATCCGGTTCACACCCCGCCCCGCGTGGTGTTTTACGGCCTTTTCACCCCGCTTCAGGGCGCCGTCACGATTGCGCGCGCCCTGCGCCTCCTCGAGGAGCGCGGCGTAGACCTCGAGGTCACCCTCATCGGCACCGGTCAAGATTACGCCGAAGCGCGCGCGATTCTGGAAGGCGGAGGCACCCACGTGCGGGTAACGTGGCGGGATTGGGTCGACGCCGTCGCGCTACCGCGCGAAATCGCCGGCCATGACCTCTGCTTGGGCATCTTCGGGACTTCGGATAAGGCCCAGCGCGTGGTTCCCAATAAGGCCTACCAGGGCATGGCCGCCGGCCTGGCGCTCATCACCTCCGATACCGCCCCGCAGCGCGATATGCTCGGGGATGCCGCCCGCTATGTTCCCGCGGGGAATGCGAGTGCCCTTGCCGATATGCTGGAGAGTTTCGCCGCGGATCCCGAATCCATCGCCGCGGCCCGTACCCGAGCCAGCGAGCGCGCGGATCACGCTTTCCACCCTGCCCACGTGGTACGCCCTCTCCTCGCGGCCCTCGACCGGGTACCGGGCAGGCGGGGTACGGGCGCGGCCACCCACCACGCCAAGGAAAAGAGCCCCCGGTGAAGAAAATCCTCAGCGTCCTGCAAGCACCACCCGTGCGGGCCGGCTTTATGCTCCTCGCGGTTGTTGCCGCGATCTGGGCAATCGTGGCTAACCGGGAAGCGGTGGGGGAGGCGCTCGCGGCGCTGCCCTGGTGGGTGACCCTGGCCGGAATCGCGCTCTCCCTGCTCTACGTGGCCTGCACGATGGTTTCCTGGCGCTATCTTCTCAATGACGTGGGCCAGCCCGTGCCCGCGCGGGTGGCCCGGCGCATTTTTTATACCTCCCAGGTGGCGAAATACCTGCCCGGCGGAGTGTGGAATTTTGTGGCCGCCGCGGAAATGGGCGCGGCGCATTCCATCGCCCGGCGGCGCTCCTTCGTGGCGCTGCTTCTCTCCATGGTGGTCTCTATCGTGACCGGCCTGGTGCTGGCGGTCCTCGCACTGCTCCTGGGCCCGGCCGGCCTCATGGAAGATTACGGCTGGCTCGCCCTGGCCATTCCCGTGGGCGTGGTGGCTCTTATCCCGCCTGTCCTCAATAGGATCATTAGTCTGGGCTTGAAAATTCTGGGGCGCGGGGCGCTGGAAGCCCAGCTGAGCTGGCGGGGTACCGGCCTGGCGGCACTGTGGGCCGCGGCCGGATGGCTCCTCATGGGCGCCCAACTGTGGCTCATGCTCATCTATCAGGGCATGGCCGCTTCGCTGCCCACCTTCCTGCTCGCCACCGGAGGTTACGCACTCGGCTGGACCGTTGGCTTCCTGGTGTTCTTCGTCCCGGCCGGGGTGGGAGTGCGGGAATTGGCTCTTGCCGCAGTACTGTCTACCGCGGTTGGAAGCGGGCCGGTTGTCGTCGTCGTACTACTTTCGCGTGTTTTCACGACCCTCGCGGACGTGAGCCTCGGACTCCTCGCCGGAATCGCCGCGCGCCGTGCGGCCCGCAGCTAAGGTTTGCGGATGCAGATACTCGCGCCAGGCGCGGCGTAGCGCGCTCAGGTGCGGGCGGTAGCGGCGCACCACAAGATACGCAACCGCGCAGGAAAGTCCCGCGCACAAAAGGAGACCCAGCATGGCGCGGGGCGGCGTCGTCCATACAACCGCGAAAACAGGGGTACGCAAGCCCACATAAAAACGCCAGGCCATTCGCACCGTGAAATCAATGGTCGTCACGGCGAAAAGCAGCGCCCCGGCCAAAGAAAGCACCGGGATCAGGCGCGAGTCGCGGGCAGAATCGGTACGTTCACGCAGCTCGTGGTGCTGGAGAAGAGCCGCCGCGCAGGTCACCAAGAAGGGGAAGAAGAAGGGGAACCAGTAGCGGCCCTGCCACATGACGAGCGGGATACGATCCGCCACCGCAGTATTGAGGAGCAGGGCGCTGAAGGGCAGCACTACCACCCCGAAAATAACCGCGCGGCGGTGGTGGCGCGCCCCGGCTCGGTAGACCGCAATGAGCAGGCAGGCGAAGAAAATCACGTAACACACGGAGACCGGGCTGCTCGGCTCAACATTCCGCCAGCCCGCGGTGCCGATAGTTTCGTGAATGTAATAGGGCATGGTCCCCAGAATTTGCAGCCCCATGCGGAAAGCGCCCTTATTGGCCACCGGATCGGGTGCTTTCCCGTAGGTGGAGGCCAGGTAATTCCACCCGAACCAGGCCAGGCATCCCAGGGCACACAGCCCGAGGAAAATCCAGAATCCGGGGGTGCGCAGGTAATGCCGCACCGCCACGCGCCCAAAAATAATTGCGAAAAGTAAACAGAGCAGGATCGCCCAGTAGGGGCCTACCGGGCGCGCGCAAATGAGGGGGATGGCGGCCAGCCCCCCGCCGATCCACCGCCACAGTTCTTCGCGGGCGGGAACCCGGTTGAGGAGGGGGAGGAGGAAACCGGTGAGGGCCAGGGCCGCCCCGATTTCCATCGACTGCGGATTGGAAAAACCGCTGAGGGAATAGAAACCCGGGGCGAGCAGGCCGATGGTGAGATAGGGGAGCGCGGCGCTGCGCAACCCCGCGTACAGAGAAGAAAAGCCGAGCGCTGCCAGCCCGGCAAACAGCCCGGCGGAAAGCACCCGGATACCCCACAGCACGTATTTCCCGGAGGCCAGCAGCAGCGGCCAGTGGGTGAGGTAGTAGTAGAGCGGCGGGTAATTAACCGCGGAGGTGCCCTGGGAGATAAGTTCGTCATTCGTGGTGAAAATGCGCGAGCAGAAGGCGGTGGCAGCCGGGTCGTGGCGCCAGCAATCCGGGGCGCCGCGCCGCAGAAACGCGGGGGCTTCCACGCGAATACTTTTTTGGGGGATTTGCCCGGTGACCACCGCGTAACCGTAGATTTCGTGCTGGGTTTCATCGGGGCCGCCGTTGAGCGGGGTGAGCAAACTGAGCCCCATCGCATAGATAAAGAATCCGACGAATGCGAGGAGGAACATTTTCCCGTGCACTACCCGCCGGCGGTCCTGCGAAAAATCGATGGAACGCGCCTCAGCAGCATTGCCGCCCATGATCACCTCGATGAGTTATTGATTGACGTACATCTCATAACAAATAAGCCCCTGGAATTATATGACGGGCGCGGGCGAATCGGCACATCTGCGGGTGGAGCGCCACGTAAGCACCAGGTACGTTCCTGCCACCGCGATAGCGAGCGCGGCGCCGATAAGGGCGTGCGGTGGGGTATCGGTGAGGACCCGCCACAGCGGCGCCGTGGTGATACCAGCATAAAAACGCCAGGCCATCCGCACCGTAATATCAACGGTCGCCAGGAAAAAGAGAGTGGAGGTTGCCCGCGCCAGAGCCCTGCTTATATTGGTACGACGGCGCCCGGAGGTTGCTATAACAGCCACGCACACCCAGAAGAGCGGGAAGAGGAAGGGGAAGCCGTAGCGGCCCTGCCAGATAGGGAAGGTGGTACGGCTGAGCACTAGGGTGTTCATGAGGACGGCGCTGAGCGGCAGGGAAATAAAAGCCAGGGCGATGGAGAGGCGGTGCCGCCGCTGGCCCCAGTGCCACGCGGTGGCCACCACGGCAAAGAGGACCGCCCAGTAGAGCACCGTGACCGGCACCGAGGTAGTCACGGAGCGCCACCCGCCTGTGCCGATCGTCTCGTGCATGTAGTAGCGGAAATTCCCGAGCAGACGCAGGGTGAGGGCACTCCAACCGTCATTGGTAACTTCGGTGGGGGTGGGGCCGTAGATAGTGGAGATGCGGGTCCACGCCAGCCAGGCCAGGCAGCCGGCAGCGCACAGGGCCATGAATAGCGCGAAGGCGCGGGTGCGAATATAGGTGCGTACCCGCTCGCGCCCGAATACCCCGGCCAGGAGCAGGCACATGGCAATAGCCCAGTACGGGCCTACCGGGCGCGCCATGATGAGCAGCAGCGCCGCGCAGCCCCCCGCGATCCAGCGCCGCGCCGTTTCCCGTGGGGGCAGGGGCCGGAGGAGCGGGATGAGGCATCCGGCCATGGCGAGGGCCGCCCCGATTTCCAGACTTTGGGGATTGGAAAAACCGGCGAAAGTGAAGAACGCCGGGGTGAGCACAGTGAGGGCAATAAAGGATTCGAGGCGGTGGGGTAGACCGGCCGCGAAAGCCGATACGCCGAAAGCTGCCAGCAGGGAAAAGAGGAGCGCCGAACACAGTCGCACGGCCCAGAGCGCCGCCGCTCCGCTGAGGAAGCGCAGCGGCTGGTGGGTGAGGGCATAGTAGAGCGGCGGGTAATTGACCGCGCTTGTGCCCATTTCCCGCAGGGTGGCGTCCGAGCTGAGCGGGGGCGAACACCACGCGGTCTGGGCGCGGGTGGTACGCCAGCAATCGGGCGCACCCGAGCGCAGGTAGCGCGGGGCGAGTACCCGTTCCGATTCGAGGGGAATATTTCCCGTGACCACCTGGTAGCCGTAAATTTCATGCACGGGTTCATCCGGGGAACCGTGCAGCGGGGTGAGCAGGCTCAGGCCGGTGGTGTAGCAAAGAAAAGCGAGGAAAGAAAAAAGGAAAACCCGCGGGGACCACAGCCCGCGGGAGGGTGATGCGGGCGGCACTGGCGGGTCAGCTGGGTGAGCTGAGTTACCTGAGTCAGCTGGGCGAACTGGGCGAGCTGGGCGAGCTTGGCGGTGCGGGCGCGGTGTCATACTGCCGGGTCACCTATGCGCCCGCCGCGCCGCCGCCGCGCATCACGTAAACCTTGGCGCATAAGCTGGCGCCGCTCGGCCCCGCGGTCCAGGAGGAAGCCGTTAAAGGCCAGATATTTCGCCAGCCACCAGGCATAGCGCACCCGCCACTTCCCCGGGAACAGCGAACTGCCAATAACCCGGGCGGTATTGCGCACCAGGTAATAATTGCGGATCGGGGCGTGCACGTGCACCGGCTGCGTGCGTCCGGGAAGAAGAACGACGGCGTCACCTAGGGAATGGTAGAGCCGGGCAGCCGTTACGCACACCAGGCGCCACCCCTGGCTCCGGGCTCGCACGCCCCACTCCAGATCCACATGGTCAATAAAGAGAGCGGTGCCCATCCCACCCACGTCATCAAGTGTGTCCATCCGAATGAGGCACCCGGAGGCAATAAGGAAAGCAACGTCAAGCACCGGGCGTTCCAGCTCGGCCGCGGTGGCACGCTTGGGAGCCCACTCGCGGGCAACGTAAACCAGCTGATCCTCCCCCTCGCGTTCTTCGCTGGGGAGGGGGCCGGCCGCACCGATCTGCGGATTGCCAGCCAGCACCTCAAGCAGGCGGGCCACCATATCCGAGCCAACCAGGGAATCCTGATCCATGAGCAGCACGAAACGAGCCCCGCGAGCCCGCGCCTGCTCGATACCGATATTCGTGGCCGCCGCAATCCCGAGATTCTGGGCGAGCGAAATGAACTGGGCACCCACCGCACGAGCACTTTCCGCTACGGCTGCCCGGCGCGATTCTTCCGAACCGTTATCAATAACCACCACGTGCCCCACCTGCAAGGCCAACGCGGTAAGACGGGTTTCGCAGTTCCCGTCCGGGTTATAGGTAATGACCACCGCGGTGACCTGGTTAGCGAGGGCGGACAGTTCAGCCCGCGTCATATTTAGCTCCGCAGGGTGGCGAGGAAAGCCTGGACATCCTCATAGCGGGGGAGGAGCCCGCTGCGTTCAGCCTCATCCAGATCGGGAGCATCGGTATCCTTCGGGGAGAGCAGCAGCTCAAGCTTCTTACCCTGGCGATCAGTTTCCGGGAAGACCAAACCCACCTGCGAGCACAGCGGATTCACCCCGTGTTCTCGCCCGGGAGCATATTGCGCCGAGCACAGGTAAACCACGGTGGAATCATCTTCCAGCGCCACGAAGCAGTGGCCCAGGCCCTCGGAAATATAAATGGCCTTCCGGGTGTCATCATCGAGAAGAACAGAATCCCACTTCCCGAAGGTGGGGGAGCCCACCCGAATATCAATAACGAAATCGAGAACCGCCCCGCGCGGGCACATCACGTACTTCGCCTGGCTGGGCGGCACATCGGCGAAATGGATACCGCGGACGGTGCCGGCCTTCGATACCGAGGTATTCACCTGGCGCACATCCAAACGGTGGCCGATTGTTTCTTCAAAAACAGAGGATTTGTAGGCTTCTAAGAAAATACCGCGTTCATCGGGGAAATGCTTGGTGGTGATTTCCCATGCTCCCGCAATCGCTAATTCCCGAATCTCCATAATGTTCCCTCACTCGGCTAGTCGATGTACGGGAACTACGATACCTTCTCCGCGCCGGTGATGCGGAAGCTAGACTGGGATAACCAGCGCGCTTCCCGCGGCCCTACAGGTACCATCCGGTGAGGAGGGGATCGTCGGGCGCCCAGTGAACTCCCCGAAGGACCGTATGCGAAACAGTGATACCACCATGAGCTCACGCCGTTTCTATACGTGCGCGGGACTCCTCACGGTTCTTTTCCTCATCTGGCAGATGCTCTGGGCGCTTGCCAGCCCGCCGCTGCGCACCCCGGATGAACCTCACCACCTCAATTCCGTTATTCGACTCGAACAGACCGGGCAGTGGCCCGATCCGGGAACAAGCTGGCTCTACCGCGATATTTTTGAAGCTTCCCGGGCCAGCGGCCTGCTGGTGGAAGGAGCTCCCAGCTACTCCCTGCACTACCGCACCCGGCTGGGGCGAGATGCCTGGATCGGCGCGGATCCGGACTCCTACCGCAGCCAGAAACTCCTCCCGCACGAGCAACGCCGCTCCCCGCGTGCTGAAGGAACAGTTCCTATTTTGGATCAGATGACCCAGCACCCCCCGCTCTATTACGCCGGCGGGTCCCTGGTGTTGCGCGCCACCGGAATGACGGATGCCCCCTGGGATCGCCAGATTCTTATCCTGCGGCTCTACTCCATTGTGCTGACCTCGCCTCTGGTGCCCTGCCTTATTTTCGCGGCGCGGCGCACCGGGCTGAGCCGGCGCGGTGCGCTCCTGGCTTCCGGCACGGTATACGCCATCCCCATGCTCAGCTTTATCTCCGCTTCGGTGACTAACGACGCCCTCTTCATCGGGGCCGGGGCGCTCACCATAGCGGCGGTGAGCTCGGCCATGTTCGGTGCCGGGCGGTGGCGCACCGTGCTCGCAGCCGGGCTCGCCTTAGGGCTGGGTCTGTGGAGCAAAGGAACCTTCATCCCCATGGGACTGGTGGTTTTCCTCGCCTTCCTCACTAATCCTCGTATAGGCGGGTGGAGGCGGCGCCTGGCCCAGGGGCTGAGCGCGGGACTCATCGGTGTTCTCACCGGCGGCTACTGGTGGCTGCGTAATATCGTGCGCTACGGGGTGATTCAACCCGATGGTTTCCAGGCCCAAGCCACGGAGCCGGGCGCCGATATTGGCTTCTTCGCCGAGCGGGTGACCACCTCCTTCGTGGACTCTTTCTGGTCGGATTTCGGGTGGCTGGATATTACCTTCGCACCGCTCCTCCTCATTCTCCTCTCCCTCCTCACCGTTCTTTTCCTCGCGCGTGCCCTTGGCACCCACCCGGATAAGCGCTGGCGCCTCCTTCTCTTCACCGCGAATATTGTGCTGGTTCTGGGCATGCTCATCGTGCAGGCCTACAACCAGTACCGCGGATTGGGAATTATCGGCGGAGTGCAGGGCCGCTATCTTTTCGCCGGAGCCCTGGGCTTGCTCGTGGTTATTGCTATGGGGGCAGCCGGACACCATTGGGATCCGCCGCTCACCGCGCCCACGGGCCGGCCGCGCTACCGAGAAGAAGCCGGATGGCGCAGTTTCCTCCTGCCCGCGGTGGTGGCCGCAAGCATGCTGCTCTCCGCGTACGCGATGCTGCTGTGGTTGCGTTCGTGCTACCCGGGAGCATTTTTCGGGATGAATGTGGAGCGCTGGGCGCTCGCGGCGGGGCTGCCGGTACCTGTACTCGGCGCGGCACTGGCGCTCGGATACGCCGCGCTCCTGGCTGCCGGCCTAGTGTGCTACCGGCTCACCCGGGCGGAACTACTACCGCAGTTTCGCCCCGCCGGGCTGGCGCCCCGCCCCGCCGGCTCCTCCCACCCTGCCGCGGCTGCGGTCCAATGAGTACAATAACGCGGGTATAGACCAAGGAAAGGACACCCATGCGCTGGATGGTTACCGGAAGCCGGGGAATGCTCGGCCAGGATCTCGTTGCTCTGCTGGCACAGCGGGGGCAGAACGTGCTCGCCGTGGATAAGAGCGAGCTGGATATTACCGATCCGGCCGCGGTGGCGCACCTGGTCGATAAGGTCGACGTCGTCGTTAATGTTGCTGCGCATACGGCCGTAGATAAAGCCGAAAGTGAGGAGGCGGCAGCCTTCACCATTAACGCAACCGGCCCGCAAATCCTGGCGCGGCGCACCGCGCAGATCGGCGCGAAACTGGTGCAGGTCTCCACCGATTACGTATTTTCCGGCGACGCCGTGGATCCGTACGAAGAAAATGATGTTATGAACCCCAAGGGTGCCTACGGGCGCACCAAAGCGGCCGGGGAGTGGGCGGTACGCGCCGAAACGGAGGACTACTACATCGTGCGGACCGCGTGGCTGTACGGCGCCCAGGGCAATTGCTTCCCGAAAACCATGGCGCGCCTGGCCTCCGAACGCGATGCGCTCTCCGTGGTGACCGATGAGGTGGGGCAGCCCACCTGGACCGTGGACCTGGCCGATCTCATTTACCGCATGGTCGAGGCGAATATTCCCTCCGGGACCTACCACGGCACCTCTTCGGGGAAGACGAACTGGTGGAATTTCACTCGCGAAATCGTTGCGACGCTCGGCAAAGACCCCGCGATGGTGGGGGAGACGACGGCGGCTGCCTTCAACCGGCCCGCCCCGCGCCCGCATTTCTCGGTGCTGTCCCACGGTGCCCTGCGCCGGGCCGGTATCGAGCCCATCGGGGATTGGAAGGAACGCTGGGAGGCCGCGGCCCCGAGCGTGCTCGCCGAGTACCTCGGCTAATTATGTGAGTTAGCGCGAGAAACGAACGGGGCGGCCGACACCATGTCAGCCGCCCCGATTGTTTGGTTTGAATGGGCCCGAGCTGCGCGCCCGCCGCGTTCGCGCGCCCGACGCGCTTGCTTGAGTAGCGCTTGAGCGAGCGTCCTAGTAGCTCGCGGAAGGGATATCGTGCTGGGCTTCCAGCAGCCCGAGCAGGTAATCCCCGTACCCGGACTTGCGCAGCTTCTCACCGCGTGCTCGCAGCTCCTCATCGCTGAGGAACCCGCGCCGCCACGCCACTTCCTCCGGGCAACCCACCGAGAGACCCTGGCGGGCCTGGATGGTGCGCACAAAGCTGGTGGCATCCGCGAGAGAATCGAAAGTGCCGGTATCCAGCCACGCGGTACCGCGGTCGAGCACCTCAACCTTGAGCTTGCCCGCCTCCAGGTACTTGCGATTGACGTCCGTGATTTCGTATTCCCCGCGTGCGGAGGGTTCGAGGTTCCGGGCGATTTCGATAACGTCATTATCGTAGAAGTACAGGCCCGGCACCGCGAAATTGGACTTCGGGTGGGCGGGCTTTTCTTCAATGGAGATCGCCTTGAAATTCTCATCAAATTCGACGACGCCGTAGGCTCGCGCATCCGAAACATGGTACGCAAAGATAGCGCCACCATCCGGATTGGTATTGCGTTCCAAGCGGCGCCCCATCGTGGGGCCGTAGAAAATGTTATCGCCTAGCACCAGGCCGGCCGGTTCGTTACCGATGAAATCGGCGGCGATGGTGAAGGCGGTGGCCAGGCCGTTAGGAACTTCCTGTACCGCGAAAGAAATACTGATGCCGAACTGGCTGCCGTCCCCGAGGAGCCGGTGGAACGCCGGGGCATCTTCGGGAGTTGTAATAACCATGACATCGCGAATCCCGGCGAGCATGAGCGTGCTCAGGGGATAGTAGATCATCGGTTTGTCATACACGGGTACCAGCTGCTTGGAGGTGCCCAGCGTAACGGGATGAAGTCGAGTGCCGGAGCCTCCGGCCAGAATGATTCCACGCATAGGGTCATTTTTGCTTATTTGCAGGCTGGGCGCCACCGGCCGGGCCGGTGGCGGGGGCTGCCGGCTTGGTTTGAGCGGTGCCGGTCGCGTTCGAGGGCTGCTGGGCCGGGCGTGAATACTGCCGGCCGGTTACGCTCCTCGTGATTGTGAGCAAATCGCTCACGTGGCCTAAAGCGCACCTGGCCGCGGCAACACGCCGGACTCGAACGAAAGTTCGGGTGGGCAATATACCGCTTTCGCTTGACTTTTTGGGTATGACACGCTTGTAATTTACAAAGAGACCTTGGTTAGAGGAGGACATGTGCGGAGGATTAACCCCGGCTTGCGCGTCGCGGGGAGCGGCGGATTGACGCCGCAGGACGCCCAGGACGCCATGCTCGATATCTTCGACCTCGGTTACGATAAAGCTGATTCGGCATCGCTGCACTGGCGTGAATCCGCGCTGTGTGCCCAAACCGATCCCGATATTTTCTTCCCCGAAAAAGGCGGCTCCACCGCACCCGCCACCTCGATCTGCCACGAATGCCCGGTGCGGGAGGAATGCCTGGAATACGCCCTCCAGCATGATATTCGTCACGGTATTTGGGGTGGCATGTCGGATAATGACCGCCGGCGCCTGAGCCGGCAACGCCGCCGCGTCGGCGAGGCATAACCGTCCAACGCCCGCGCTGGCGTAGCATCAACAGCAATGCAGTTCAGAATTCGCGCTCTCGTTATTACCCGGCCGGGCTCCGCCTATCTGGAGGACACCCTCACCGCGCTGGAAGCCTCCACCCGAAAACCCGATGCCATGAGCGTGCTCACCGGAAAACTCGGGGCGGCCGTCAATGAGGCAGTTGCCGCGGATGCCCGCGATTCAGGCAATGAACCACGCGGTACCGGCGAGTCTGCCGCGGCTGAATCGACTTCCGCGGAATCCACCACTGACACCTGTGATGCCTACTGGATCCTGCACGACGATAGCGCCCCCGCCCCGGACGCCCTCGCGAACCTCGCCCGCACCCTGGAAAACGCCGCCAATATCGGCGCGGTGGGCTGCAAACAGGTGGATTGGGCAGACCCGGGCGCCCTTCTGGAAGTCGGCATCCGCGCCACCCGCAGCGCGCGGCGAGTCCCGGAAGTCGCCCTCGATGACCGCGACGGTGGGCAGCTGGACGGGCGTTCCGACGTACTCGCGGTGGGAAGCGCCGGCATGCTCGTGCGCGCCAGCGCCCTGCGCGAGGTGGGCGGTTTCGATACCTGGCTGGGGCCCTTCGGGGACGGGCTCGAACTCTCGCGGAGGTTGCGCGGAGCGGGCTGGCGCGTCGTCGTTGAACCTTCCGCCACCGTACGCCACGCGCGCGTCTCCCTCGGCAACGACGGCCGCGATTCCTTCGCGGCCCGCCGCGGCGCGCAACTCTACAACGCGGTGCTCGCCGCCCCCGCGCTGCTCGCGCCCTTCCTGTTCCTCGGGTACGTGCTGCTCGGCCCGGTGCGGGCACTGGTGCGGCTGCTCGGCAAAGAGGCACGGCTCGCGGACGGTGAAATACGCGGGGCCGCACGCCTGCTCGGGAGCCTTCCCGCGCTGATGCGGGCCCGGCGGCGGCGCCGGCGCACCGAAAAAAGCCGCGCCGGACTCGCGGCCCTCGAAGCGCGCGGGCGTGACGTGCGCGCGGCACGGCGCGAAATGACACGCAGCGAACGGGAGAAAATCCGTTTGGTGGCGCGCCCGAATCCGCTCGAAGAAGCAGAACGACGGCGCTGGCACCGTTCCACCGCACGTGCCCGGCGCACCGTCCTCCTCCTGACCGCCCTCGTGGCGGGGGTAGCGGCCTTCCCGCTGCTGCGCGGCGGGTACCTGAGCGGCGGGGCACTGCTCCCCGATGCCCTCACCGGAACCGAAGCGCTGCGTGCCAGCCTGCCCGGCTGGCTCGCGGTGGGGGACGGCAGCCCCGGGCGCATCGACGCGCTATGGACCCTGCTCTCCCCGCTCGCCCTGGCACTCCAGCCCTTCGGAGGCACCCTGGGGGATGCCGCGGTGCTCCTGCTCCTATGCGCCCCCGTGCTGGCCGGCATGACGGCTTTCTGGGCGGCCCGCACCCTCACCTTCTCCCCGCATGTGCGCGCGGTGGCCGGCCTGGTCTGGGCCGGGGCCGGACCCCTGGTGGGGGCGCTGAGCGCGGGCCACGTGGCCGGGGCGCTCGTCCATATACTTGTGCCGGTGCTGGCCGCCTCGGTGCTTTCCGTATGGCGCCTGCCCCGCACCCGCGACCGCATCGAATCCACCGCGGGCCTGGGCACCGCGGCGCTCGCAGGTATCTACCTGGCGGCGGCCGCCCCGGTCATGCTCGCCGTGCTGCTTCTCATTGCCCTGGTGGGGGCGCTGCGCTGGCGGCGCCTGCGCTGGCTGTGGGTGGCGATCCCCGCGGCCGTGGTGGTTATTCCCGGGCTCGAGGCTTCCTGGCGGCTGCTGTTCGCCACCCCGGGAGAGCCTTTCGCGGCCCGCCCGAGCACCCTCGACCTCCTCTCCTTCTTCCCGCTTTCCCAACTCGAAGCCCTTCCGTGGCTCGGGGAGGTCGCCCTCGTCTGCGCGGCCTGCCTCGTGGTGATCGCGGTACTGGCCCTGGGCCGGGCCCGCAATTGGCAGCGCATCCGCGCCGGCTGGCTGATTGCCGCGGCCGGTTTCGCCTGGGCGATTGCCTCCACTCGCGTATCCGTGGCCCAGGTGTACGACGGCGCCACCGCACTCAGCGCGCCAGCCTGGAGCGGTATCGGCTTGAGCGTGGCGCTCGGCGGGCTGTGGATCGCGCTGGTGAGCGCCGGGGACGGCCTGCGCACCGATATGAGCGGACGCTCCTTCGGGCTCTACCAGCTCTTCGGCCTGGGCTCGGTTGCGGTGCTGATCCTTAGCGCCCTGGCCGGATCGGGCCTCTACCTCAGCCGGGCCCTGACCGGCACCACCGAGCTACAACAGGAAAGCGGGAGGCCGGTGCCGGCCGCCGCCACCCTCGAAGCCTCCTCCCCGGATCGGGTGCGGGTCCTCGCCCTCTACCCGGCGGAGAACGGTATTCGCGCCGAAATCTGGCGCGGGCCGGGCCGCCAACTCACCGATAGCACCATGGCCGGGGCGCTCGCGGCCCTGGAAGGAACCTACTCCGGGGATGCGGCCGCGGCGGAGCTGGCCAGCGCCGTCGCCGATATGAACGCCGGGAACCCCCGCGCCGCGGATATCCTGGCCGAACACGCCATCTCCTACGTGGTAATCCCCGCCCAGGCACCCCGGGCCGGGGAGCTCGCCCGCGCCCTGGGCTCCACCGGGCGTTTCGATATGATCAGCGCCACTGAGCAGCAGCTTTCCTGGAGACTGACCCGTAGCGAGGCGAGCGCCGTGGATGCCGCGCGCCTCACCCTGGACGGCAGCGCGCTACCCGCCGGGCGCTACGGTGTGGACACCGAATTGCCCGCGAGTGCGGGCCGCAGCGGCGGGATTGTGCGGCTGGCCGAACGCCAGGATCCGCTGTGGGAAGCCCGTCTGGACGGCGAGCGCCTCCCCGCCTATAACGCCGGGTGGGCCCAAGCTTTTGAGATACCGGCCGGGAGCTCCGGGCGCCTGACGATTACCTATAACCGCACCGGGGACGCCCTGGTGGCCGCCGCGCGGATCCTCGCCGTGGCTGCGGCGCTCGTGGTAGCTATTCCGGTGCGTCGGAAGGTGGTGGAGTGATGGAGCAGGTTCGCGATGAAGCCGAAGTGGGGCGTGCCGGCGGGCGCGGGGCGCGCTGGCGCCACCTCACGGTGCGGGCCGGTAGCGCGCTCGCGGTGCTGGGAATCGCCGCCGCGGTAGCGGCGGCCGGCGTCGTTCTTCCCACCGGGGCGCCGCGCGCGGTAGAAGCCGAGGTGGCGAGCGCGGGAGAAGCCCCCACCCAGCTGCTGTGCGGGGGCGGATTCGAACAAACCATTTCCGCGGGTATGACCGTGGAGGGCACCCCCGGGGGGACCGCGGAAAATATTGCCACCCAGGTGCTGCTTTTCGGGACCGCGGATAAGGAAGCGCGCGCAGCGCTTCCCACCGGCACCATCCTCAGCGCCGATCCCGGCGAAGTTCTTTCCGGTGCGGTCGCCTATAGCGCCCAGGGTGGCAACGGGCGCGGCCTGGCCACGAATACCTGCGTGAGCGGGGCGGGAGACCTGTGGATCACCGCCTCGGCCACCAGCGTGGGGTACTCCAACCAGCTCCTCCTCACCAATCCGGGAGCCGCACCCATCACCGTGCGGGTGGACGGCCTAGGCGGGGCCGGGCCGCTCGGCACGGTGCGAGTGGCGGTACCCGGGCGCTCCACCGTACGCCACAACCTGGACGGCCTGCTCGCCGAAGATTCCCGCCTCGCCCTCCACCTGAGCACCCAGGCCGGCACCTTCGGAGCCACCCTGCAAAACCAGCATATTTCCGGGACCAGCGGGGCTGGGGTGGATTTTGCGACCGGTGCCCCGGCCGCCACGGAGCTGACCATTCCGGGAATCCCGGAGGGCTCCACCCTGCGCATCGCCAACCCCGGAGAAGCCACCACCTTCACGGTGCAGCTCACCGGGGAAGATGGCACCACCCGCACCCTGCCCGGTGGGGAAGACGTGGAGATCGCCGCGAATTCCGTGATGGACCTTACCCTGGCGGGTATCGACCCGGGCACCTACGCGGTGCAGGTGCGCGGGGCGCAGCCCCTCGCCGCGGGCGTGTCACTGGCCGGTGGGGGAGATTCAGCGTGGGCCAGCCCGGTTGCCCCGGCCGCCCGCACCGCGGGAAACTTCGGGCCCGGCCCGGCCCGCCTGGCACTTGCCGGGCGCGGCCACGTAGACATCACCCCGGTGGGAGCCGACGGCGTGGACCTCGACTCCGTGGACGCCCAGGTGCGCGGATACGCCACGGTGGAGCTACCGGAGGCGGCTCGCGGCTACCGCATCGAGGCGGAAAACCCGGTGAGTGCCGCGGCGCTGATCCTCGCTCCGAACGGGGAAGCCGGCGGGGCCAGCGGAATTGATTGGGTGAGCGCGGTGGCCGACCAGCGCGAAGCAATCTCCGCCCGCGTCGCGGTGCGCCAGAACTAAAATCCGCGGCGCAAAAAATCGATGTCTTCGGGGTGGCGGGAAATCGCCGCGGCGAGCTGCTCGGTAACGATATCGTGGATGACGATACGCGGGAAGGGGCTGGCCATCGCGGTGCGCATCATCGGCATCCGGTAAAACAGCAGTCGCGCCCGCACCGCGCCGCCGCGTTCGAAAGGCAGCAGGCGCGCGAGCGGCACACCGTCCTCCCACGGCGAGGGATCCGAGGCCGGAACGTCCATCACCGCGAAATCAAGATCGCGCATATCCTCACCGAAATGGGTGCGGTAGGTGGCCAGTTCGGCGGCGATAATATCGTCGAATTTATCGGCGCGGGTGCGCCAGGCCGGCAGGGTGTAGGGGATCACCGGTCCTCGAATGCCCCGTCCGTGCCGATCACGGCGGCGGGGGCGAGGCTGGGAAGGAAAAGTGTCCATACCCCAAGGTTACACGGGCGTGCTAACGTCTAAGGCGTGAGTCCGTTGAGAAAGTGTTCCCGCACCACGTGCCAGCAGCCGGCCGTTGCCACGTTGACGTACCAGTACGCGGAAGCAACCGCCGTGATCGGGCCGCTCTCACCGGTGGCCTCCCCGGGCACCTTCGACCTGTGCGAAGCCCACGCCGAATCGGTGACCGTCCCGCGCGGCTGGCAGATGATCCGCCTGCGCACCGAATTTGAACCGGCCCCGCCCTCGGATACCGACCTCATGGCGCTCGCGGACGCCATCCGCGAAACCGCCACCCGCCAGCCACCCGAACCTACCCGCGCTACCCGGCGCGTGAGCCGCCCCTCCGATGTGGCGGTGCGCCCGCGCCTGAGCGTGGTGCGCAGCGAAGAGCCGGAAACGCCGGAGGAGAAGTAGGGCGCCGAAAGACAGCTAGGGGTACGACGACGCATCTTCGGCCCCGCGCCCCGCGTTCCGCCACCGCAGGCCCCGCCGTGCGCCTTGCGCCCCGCAGCCGCCGCGCGCAACCGCGCACGCCATTCGTGCGTTTTTCTGCACGATTGGCGTGAACGTGAGAAAATGGCGCTATGACTATGCGCGTTCTTGTGGTCGATGACGATCCCGGTATCTCTGAAATGGTGGCAATCCTGCTGGAATCGGAAGGATACGCCGTGACGGTGTGTGCCACCGGCACTAACGCCCTGCCTATTTTCCGGGCGGAGACACCGGATATTGTGCTGCTGGACGTCATGCTGCCCGGAATGAGCGGGGTGGAAGTGGCCCGCCAGCTGCGCGAAGAAAGCGATGTGCCCATCATTATGATGAGCGCGCTCACCGATTCGGTGGACGTGGTGGCCGGCCTGGAAGCCGGGGCGGATGATTACGTCACCAAGCCTTTTGAGAACTCGGTGCTGCTGGCCCGCATTAAGGCGCGGCTGCGGCGTACCGAACCGGAAGCGGAAACCCTGCGGGTTGCCGATCTTGTGATCGATCCGCGCGCCCACCAGGTCACCCGCAACGGCGAGGATCTGCACCTGACACCCCTCGAATTCGAGTTGCTCACCACCCTGGCGCGCAAGCCCTACCAGGTGTTCTCCCGCGAAGAACTCCTGGAACAGGTGTGGGGCTACCGCCACGATTCCACCGATACCCGCCTCGTCAATGTGCATATCCAGCGCCTGCGCTCCAAGGTGGAAAAGGATCCGGATAATCCCGAGGTGGTTATTACGGTGCGCGGGGTGGGCTACCGGGCGGGGGCAACCCAGGAGTGAGTCAATTTTCGCGGCGCGGCTATATCCATCGCAGCCTCGGGAGCATGGGGCGTGGCGCCCTCACCTCATTTTCACAATCGTGGCGCACCTCCCTCAACGCGCGGGTGGTTTCCGCAATTGTGGCGATCGGGGTGCTCACCAGTATCGTCACCGCGGTAATTGTTGCCAACCAAACGCGTTCGCAACTCTATGAGCGCGCGGTGAGCGCCGCCACCGAACAGTTCTACGGTGCCCGCTCCCAAGCCCAATACGTTTTTGACTCCGCGAACGCCCAAACGTCCGGGGCGGTCCAAGAAATCGCCAACGCGCAGGTGCGTTCCCAATTTGAGCCGATCCGCGGGGTGGTGGGTACGGCCCTCATTCGCTCCCCTGGGCAAAATACCGGCAACTACCTGGTGGCCGATGTGGGGGCACCCACCCCGGCAACCGTTATGGATGTGCTCACCCCCGAATTGCGCGAAGCCGTGCAGGAATCCTCCATCCCGCAATGGCAGGCGGTGGCGATTGCCAAGGGGGAGGAATACACCCTCCCCGGGATTCTCATCGGCGCGACCGTGCGGCTGCCCAATGCTGGCATGTATGAGTTCTACACGCTCTATTCCCTGGAAAACGAGGAAGTGACGGTGGCGCAGGTTTCCCGGGTGCTGATGCTCGCCACCATCGCCCTGCTCACTATCGTGGCGGTGGACACCGGGGTGCTCGTGAATGTGGTCTTGAAGCCGGTGCGGGCGGCGGCGGAAAATGCCCGCCAGCTGGCCGGGGGCGCTTTTGATGTGCGCATGGACGACCGCGGGGAAGATGAACTAGCCCAGCTCGGTTCCGCCTTCAACCAGATGGCCGAATCGCTCCAGGACCAATTCACCCGCCTCGAGCGGCTTTCCCAGGTGCAGCAGAATTTCGTATCCGCGGTCTCGCACGAATTACGCACCCCGGTCACCACGATCCGGATGGCCGGCCAGCTCATTTACGATAAGCGTTCCGAACTGCCCTCCAGCCTGCGCCGCTCGGCCGAACTCCAGCATTCCCAACTCATTTCCCTGGACACCATGCTTTCCGACCTGCTGGAGATTTCCCGCTTCGATGCGGGTTCGATGGTGCTGGAAACCAGCAAAATCGACGTCGTAGAAATTGTGCGGCGCGTGATCATCTCCCAGGCGCCTCTGATCGAAGCGAACGGGGTGCCGGTCACGCTCTCCGCGCGCGGGGAAACCGTGGCGAGCGTGGACTCGCGCCGCATCGAACGCATCGTCCGCAACCTCGTGGTGAACGCGGTGGAGCATGCCGAAGGCGGGCCCGTCAAAGTGCGGGTGGTTGGTTCGGATACCGCGGTGGCGGTGGAAGTATCCGACCGCGGTATCGGCCTGAGCCCCGAGCAGGCCGCCCATGTTTTCGACCGTTTCTGGCGCGCGGATACCTCGCGGGTCCGCAAATCCGGGGGAACCGGTCTGGGCCTGACCATCGCCCGCGAGGACGCCCTGCTCCACGAAGGGCGCCTGCAAGCCACCGGTGAATTGGGGGTGGGATCCACCTTCCTCCTTACCGTGCCTCGCACCCAAAAAGCGGCTTTCACCCCGCCGCTGCCCCTGCGGGTGGCGGCCGCGGAAGACTGGCAGGACAGCGGGGATATTCCTATTGAGATCGCGCGGGCGGATACCACCGGGTCCCTGCCCGCGGTGGGTACCACCGGCACGATTCCAGCTATTCGTGCAACTGCGGTGGCGCCGGTGGACGCAAGTAGCGGGGCCGCTGCTGCGGCGTCGCCGAAAAATGCGGTACCGGGCACGGGCGTTTCCGGTACGACGACGCACACCCCGAGCGCGCCCACCGGTTCGGCGGCGCCTACCGGAACAGTGGCGCCTACCGGAACAATGGCGCCCACCGGTTCTGCGGCGCCTACTGGTTCGGCGGGGAAGGAGGACGCATGAACGCGCACGTGCTGAAGAAAGCGGGGCGGGGGCGTGCCCTCGCGGTGCTGCTCAGCGTGGTGATCTTGGCGCTGGCCGGCTGCGGGCGGCTGCCGCGCTCCGGGCCGGTCAATGAGGCGAGCGTGCCTCCCACCGAAGAAGCTGTTTTCGGTCTCACCCCGGCCGGGCCGGCCACCGGTGCCTCGCCCGAAGAAGTCATCCGCGGTTTCCTGCTGGCCGGAAGCAGCGGGGCGGGCGACGATTACGCCACCGCCCGCCAATTCCTCACCAAAGAAGCCGGCCGCACCTGGAACCCGCGCTCCCAGGTGCGGGTCTACCCGAATTCTCAAAATATTTCCCCCACCCAACGCGAGGACGGCACCTACGTTATTTCGGTGACCGCGCAGGGAACCGTGGACACCGGCGGGCGCTACACCGAGGCCTCCACGGACGCCATCCACTCCACCACCTTCAAACTGGAGCGCAACGCCAGCGGCGAATGGCGCATCGCGGAACTGGAAGACGGCATCATGATGACCGATAGCCTCTTCGCCTCCATGTACGTGCGTACCCCGCTGTATTTCATCGGCCCGGGCTCGGATACCATGGTGCCCGATCTGCGGTTCTACCCGCGGATGACCTTTATTTCTTCCACGATTGCCGGGCTGCTGGCCGGGCCTTCGCCGTGGCTTGCCGATGCGGTGCACTCGGAAATTCCCACCAGTTTGCGCATGGCCTCCAGCCCGAAACTGGACAGCGGGGTGCTGACCTTGGATGTCACCGCGGAAATCTCCACCCTGAGCCGGGAATCCCAGGCGCGCGCCGTGCAGCAAATCCAGCGTTCCTTCACCGGCCAGAGCGTGGTGCCGGTGCATTCGGTGAATATTACGGTGTCCGGCGAGCCGCTGGATACCATCGCCATCGCTGACCTGCCCACGTATCCGTACGGGGCTTATGACCTCACGGTGCTGGAAAATAACCGGCCCTACAAGGTGGAAGAGGGCAAGACCCGCCCGGTCTTCAGCAGTGGGGTGTTCGACGATATCCAGGTAGCGCGCATGGCCGGGAACTATTCCGATTCGGTGGCGTCCTACGCCCTGCTCACCGCGCAGCGCGATGCCCTGGTGCGGGTGGGAAGCGATGGTTTCCAGCCCTTCACGATGGTGCGCGGGGAACGCCTGGTGGAGCCCTCGTATGATTACTGGGGCTGGGTGTGGACCTCCGAAACCGATAATAAGGGCGTGGTGCTGGCCGCGGCCGATGACGGCCGGGTGCGCGAACTGACCGCGCCGTTCCTCAAGGGGGCGCGGATCCGCGAGGTGCGGGCTTCGCGCGAGGGCGCGCGCCTGCTCATCGTGGCGCAGGTGGGGGATACCGTGCAGATGCTCATTGCTCCCATCCAGCGCGATGCCCGCCACGAGCCGACGGCGCTCGGCGACCCCCTGGAAGTGGGGCAGCGCCTGGCGGATGTGAGTTCGGTGGCCTGGATTTCCAGTACCGATATCGCGGTGCTCGGGCGCGCCACCGCCGGCACCGACCCGCTGATTTTCGCGGTTCGAGTGGGCGGGCCCATGGAACGCCTCAACGTCACGCCCTATCCCGGTTCGGTGCGGCTGACCGCCGGGCGCGGGGAACAATCCATCGTGGTCCTCACCGACCAACAGGTGGTTGCCACTCGCGACGGCGGGGCGTGGCGCCCGGTCGCCACCGGCGTCACGGATATCGTGCTGCCGGGGTAGCTGGGTTTCTCGGGACGCTGGGTTTTCGGGTAGCTGCGCCTTTCGCGGAGGTGTCCACAAGTTCCCAAACGTCGCGCGTATCCACAGACCGCGCGGGGGTGGCTGCGTTTTCGGTGCACGTGCGGCACGCTGGAGCCATGTTTATTGGTACGACGCCGCCCCCACAGCCCCGCGCCCGGTTAGCCCGTGACGGTGGCGCTGGTCCGCGCGCTCATCGCGGTTCGGGCACCGGTGCGCTTGGTACCCGCGGTGGAGCTAGCGCGCCTGCCCATCGCGGTGGCGCTACCGGTGCACTGCGCTCCTGGGCCGGTGCCCTGGGCGACCTCATCTTCCCGCGCTGGTGCGCCGGATGCGGGGCCTGGGATGCCACCCTGTGCCCCGCCTGCACCCGCGCGGTAGCCGGCAGCTGGCGCGGCGGGGAAGGCCGCGCCCCCGCCCTCATGCAGATCCTCCCGAGCGGCGACGAAGAAGCACTCTTCCCGGTTTTCGCCCTGGGGGAATACGTCGGGGTACGCCGGCAAGCACTCCTCACCTGGAAACACGGGAACGACGCCGCACTCACCGCACGCTTCGCCACTCTTTTTGCGCAGCGCTGCCGGCAGCTCGCCCCGCTCTGGGAAGGCACGGCGCTTAGCGTTATTCCCGCGCCCTCGGGCCCGGCCCGCCACCGGGCCGGGCGTTTCATCGCCGGCCACCTGGCGCAGGCCGCGGCACGAGGGCTGGTTGCCGGGGGAGTCGATGCGCGGGCCGCGCCGGTGCTCATCAGCGGGGAAAGCGCGGGTAGTGGGCTGCTCGGCGGCATCCTGCGCGGTGAAGGAGCTGGCGGCAGGGCACTCGCCGCGCTTCCGGCCCAGCTCCTGGCCCGCGCAAAACACGCGGCGGAAGAAAAGCGGGCCCGGGCCGGGCAGCGCCACCTTGCCGGTCAGCGGGAGCGGGCCGCAAAAGGCCGCGGGATTCGGCTGAGTCCGGGCATCACCATTCCCGGGCGGGTCATTCTTATTGACGATGTTCTCACCACCGGATCTACCCTGGCCGGGTGTGCCCGAGCCATCGCGCAGGCGGGAGGGCAGGTGGTTGCGGCATTGGTCCTAGCCCTCGCTCCGGATCCGCGTCCAGCGAACTCGCGCACAGCATTATCGCTGTTCCAGCCCTTTCAGAATGTTGTGAACTGAACTACACTTAATGCCAAGAAATAACGGTGCCGGCCGCGCGAGCGGGCGAAACGAGCAATGGTGAACGTTGAGCCGCATGCGTGCCGGGTGACCCAGGATAGGGGGTGGTGCCTCTCTTATCCGCGTGAGAAGCGGGCATTTTTTTCAGCGGGCCGCGCGCCCGCCACTACATCCCAAGGAGGACACCGTGGAGATTATCGTCAAGGGTAGGAACACTGAAGTTTCGGACCGTTTCCGCAATCACATTGAAGAAAAAATCGCGAAGGTGGAACAGTTCGCTCCGCGCGCTCAGCGCGTTGAGGTAGAGGTGTCGAAGGAAAAGAACCCCGCCCAAGCGGATAACTCGAAAGTTATCGAAATCACGGTTATTGATAAGGGCCCGGTTATCCGGGCTGAGGCCTCAGCTGCTGATCAGTACAGCGCCCTCGATCTAGCATCCGGAAAGCTTTTTGAGCGGCTGCGCCGCTCGCGTGATCGCCGCAAGTCCCATCGGCGTGTGGTTGAGAAGGTGGGCGAACCGCTCACGCTCACCGCGGAGGACCTCGCGGCAGAAGCCCAGGCAGAGCCCGCGCCCGAAGTCGAGGTGGAAGCAACGCATCCCACTCGCCCCGAAACTACCGGGGAAGCGGTAGAAACCCAGCTGGGGGATTCCCCGGTTGTGGTGCGCGATAAGCTCTACGAAGCCAATCCCATGTCCGTGGACCAGGCTCTCTACGAAATGGAAATGGTGGGCCACCCCTTCTACCTCTTCATCGACGAAGAAACGAAGCAACCGTGCGCGGTCTACCTGCGCCACGGCTGGACCTACGGGATTATTCGTCTCGACACCACGGTGCACTAAAGACTGCACCCCGGTGTGGCCCGCGCCATGCATCTCGCACTGAGTAGCGGGATAGCAGCGGACCATCAAACGGGCCGAAGCTACGAATACACACCAAGGCGAGGGACCGAGCATTATGTCTCGGTCCCTCGCCCTATGTTCGGTCCCTCGCCCTATTTCCCGGATCGTAACTGACCATGCGCAGCCGCCTCCGGAAAACAAAGTGCGCGTAAGAACACCGTTTTCACCCGGTTTCGTGTTCCTTACGCGCACCTGACGGGAGCCATGGTTCGAAATGCGCACTTCGAGGAGGAGAGAGACCGGCCGGCTAACAGGATGTACGCGGCTGACAGTTTTTCCGCTGTTTAATGTCCGTGGCGTACATCCTGTGGCCCTAACAGTCTGAAATGCACGCTTTGCAGCCTTGACGCTCGAGAATGACTCACTCCACCTGCCCCGCCCGGCGGGAGGGCGGTCTACGGAATGCAGGGGTATTGGCTCGAGCTGATACCCACCCCGGCGGGAGGCGGGGTGTTTTTCCGAGGTGTACTTCGCATGTACGACATTTGCACTACAGCTCGGAGAATATACGGCGGCCCGGCAGGGGCTCGTGTGACTATTGGGGTATGCGAGGCTCGTGAGATTCGCGCGGTCCGGTCGTCTTCTCTGCCGGAAATCAAAGTGCAACGACAGCTACATTAAGAAATTGTTTTGATGTCGTGAGGTTGCATCCTGAGAGCCGCGATGTCGAGGGGTTGCTTTTTGGGAGTTCCTCGGCAGAACTGACCGCCTATTCATCAGGCCGGATAACAAAATGGTACTGGAGCTACAGCCAATCCCCGATTTTCTGTCGTGCAGTACCACTCTGTGCGGCTCGATGTTCCCCAGTACCACTCTGCCCGCCGTGCGCGCGGCTCGCTAAGATAGGGGAGGTGAACGCAGAAGGAGAGTTAGCCGTGACACATGCATCCCCCGCCCCCGAGCAAGCCACCCCGGAACGCCCCTATCGGGTAGCGGTTATCGGCGCGGGACCGGCCGGGATTTACGCCTCGGATATCCTCAGCAAATCCGATATCCCGGTCAGCATTGACCTTTTCGATAAGCTGCCCACCCCCTACGGCCTGGTCCGCTACGGGGTTGCGCCTGACCACCCGCGCATCGGCTCGATTATCAAAGCCCTCCACGCCATCCTCAAGCGCGGCGATATTCGCTTCCTCGGGAATGTGAAAATTGGGGAAGACGTTCACATGTCCGAGATTCACGAGTTTTACGATGCCGTCGTCGTCGCCACCGGCGCCGATCAATCCGTACCTCTCACCATCCCGGGCGCCGATCTTCCGGAAGTCTACGGGGCCGCGGATTTCGTTTCCTGGTACGACGGCCACCCGGATGTGCCGCGCACCTGGCCCCTGAATGCCCGCAACGTCGCGGTTATCGGGGTGGGGAATGTGGCCCTCGATATTTCCCGCATCCTCGTGCGTTCCGCCGATGACCTGCGCGCCCACACCGATATTCCGGAGAATGTGGAGCGCGGGCTGCGCGCCAATCCCGTCGAACACGTGCATATCTTCGGGCGGCGCGGTCCGGCCCAGGTGAAGTTCACCCCGCTTGAGCTGCGCGAATTGAGCGAAGTGGCCGGGGTGGATATCCAGGTCTACCCCGAAGATTTCCAATACGATGCCGGCTCTCAGGAAGCCCTCGATTCCTCGAAGATGACCCGCCAGGTAGTGGACCTTCTCACGGATTGGGTTTTCAACGATCCGGAAGAAATGACCGCCCCGCGCCGGATCCACATCCACCTCATGCAAGCGCCGGTGGAAATCCTCGGCACGGATCACGTGACCGGAATCCGCATGGAACGCACCCAGCTCCAGGGGGATGGCACCGTTGCCGGCACCGGCGAAACCGTGGATTACCCGGTGGAAGCCGTCTATAGCGCCATCGGCTACGCCTCCGAACCGCTGGACGGGCTGCCCTGGGATCCCATCCACCGGGTTATCCCGAACGAGGAAGGGCGCATCGTCACCGATGCGGGGGAGACCATCCCCGGCTACTACGTGACCGGGTGGATTAAACGCGGCCCCGTGGGCCTGATCGGCTCCACGAAATCCGATGCACGCCAAACCATCCGCCACCTCGTTGCCGACGCCCAAGCCGGCATCGCGCGCGCCACCGGGGACGGCTCGGGTGGGCGCGGGCTCCTCGATCTCCTCACCGAGCGCGGCGTGAAATGGACCACGTGGGAAGGCTGGGAACTCCTGGAAGCTTTCGAGGAAAACCTCGGCGCCCAGCAGGGCCGCGCCCGCGTCAAGGTGGTCAATCGTGACACGATGACCGCGATTTCCCGCGGGGAGTCGCACGACGGCGCACTTCTCTAACCATCCGCTCATCCGTCACCCTCCGCTTACCCCTCACCTTCCGCGACAGAAAGAAGAACGCTTATGCACGGCGAATACAAGGAACTCGGCCAGAAAATGGCCATTGTTGACCTGGACGTGGTCGATAACAAACTCGCGAATGTTCGCCTCTCCGGCGATTTCTTCATCGAACCGGATAGCGCGCTGTGGCGCATCACCGATGCTATCGAGGGGCTGAGCGCGGATGCTTCCGCGGAAGATATTGCTCAGGCGGTGGAAGTGGCGGTGCTCCCTACCGATAACCTCTTCGGGCTGAGCCCGCGCGGGGTCGCGGTGGCGGTCCGCCGTGCCGTCGGCCACGCCCTGGCCTGGGAGGATATCGATTTCGAGGTTCTCCACACCCCGGTTATCCACCCGGTCCTCAATATGACCATGGATGAAACCCTCCCCGAAGCGGTGGCCCGCGGGGAACACAAGCCCTTCTTGCGTATCTGGGAATGGGACCGCCCGCTCGTGGTCATGGGCTCCTACCAGTCCTATTCCAATGAGATCAACCAGGACGGGGTGGATCGCCACGGGATCACCGTGGGCCGGCGCATTACCGGCGGGGGCACCATGTTCATGGAGCCGGGCAATTGCATCACGTATTCGCTGGTGGTGCCCACCGCGCTCGTGGACGGGATGTCTTTCCTGGAGTCCTATCCTTTCCTGGACGCCTGGGTGATCGAAGCCCTCGCGCGGGTGGGGGTGAAAGCCCACTACGTTCCCCTCAATGACATCGCCTCCGACCGCGGCAAAATCGGCGGCGCGGCCCAGAAGCATTTCGCGACCGGCTATATGGTTCATCACGTCACCCTCGCCTATGACATTGACGCGGACAAAATGATGGACGTGCTCAATATGGGCAGCGCGGGCAAAAAGAACCGCGGGCACCGCTCCGCGAACAAGCGCGTGGACCCCATGAAGAGCCAGACCGGGATGGAGCGCGACGCCATTATCGAGGTATTCAAGGACGTATTCACCCAGAAATACGGTGCGAGCCAGGGGGAGATCACCGCGGAGGACCTGCGCGTGGCCCAGGAACGTTACGAGGCGAAATTCTCCACGCCCGAGTGGATTCACCGCCTGCCCTAAGTCCGGTTGCGGTGCGTGTGCGCGCTATTGCATTGCGTACGTGCACGCGAGCGTACCGGCGCATATGCGTGCGTGCTCCTGCACGTGCGTGCGCACCCTTGTACGCGTAGGTACGACGGCGCAGCTAGCGGTCGGCGCGCCCGCCGGGCAGCCGGGGAGTGGTGGTGGCCACGTTCCCGCCTCAAAAGTTGACAGTAACTTTCCTCCCTGGGTAATCTCATCTGGTGCCTTACGGAAGGGCGGCCACGGAGCCTCTCTTCCGCAGGGTGAAAAACACTTCTTCGGAAGTCATATTGGCGGGTTTCCCGAGCGGCCAAAGGGACCTGACTGTAAATCAGATGCGTTACGCTTCGTAGGTTCGAATCCTACACCCGCCACGAAATGCCGAAACGGTTGATCCGTTTCACATTTCTCGCATTGTTGGTTTTTCAGCGTGAATCGAGTAAGCTTGGTACTCGTTGCGAAATCGGCATCGCCCCGATAGCTCAGTCGGCAGAGCGTCTCCATGGTAAGGAGAAGGTCAAGAGTTCGATTCTCTTTCGGGGCTCCGTTGCCGCCTCATGCGGTGACATGAGGCGGGGTAGCTCAGATGGTCAGAGCGCACGACTCATAATCGTGAGGTCGCGGGTTCAATCCCCGCCCCCGCTACTGACTACCAGTAGGGCACAACCTTGAGGAGAAAAAGGAATGGCTAGCAAGTCTGCTGACGTGCGTCCCAAGATCACCCTCGCCTGCGAGGTGTGCAAGGAACGTAATTACATTACGAAGAAGAACCGCCGCAACGATCCGGATCGTTTGCAGCTGAAGAAGTACTGCTCGCGGTGCAATGCCTCCACGAACCATCGCGAAACCCGCTAATAGCGCGGTAGCGTGACGGTATCCCACCCGGGGTGAACCCCGGTCGGGATGCACAGCTCAAGGGAAGCCTGAACGGGCTTCCCTTTTTGCGTATCTGGTGGTCCCAGCTGCGCCGTCGTTCCGCTAACGCGGGGCGGGCTGGAGCTGCGCCGTCGTTCTACTAACGCGCGGGCTGAAGCTGCGCCGTCGTACCAATCGCGCGCGCAGCGCATGCGCCGTCGCCGTGAAAGCCGTAGGCTAGAACAATGAGCTGTACTCTTCCCGAACCACCCGAACCGCATCACGTCAGCGCGCCGGTGCTCTCCACCCGGGCCCGCAGCGGAGCTACCACCCTCGCCGAGCTCACCACCATCGGCGTGGGCGGAACCTTCACCGAACTCGTGGAAGCCACCACCGAAACCGAAGTGGTGGATACCATACGCCGGGCGGACGCGGCCGGTACCCCGCTCCTCGTTGTTGGGGGCGGCTCGAATATCCTCCCCGCGGATAGCCATTTTGATGGGATCGTGCTGCGCGATATGCGCTCCGGGATCGTGCTGGATTCGCTGGGCAGCTGCGAAGGTGCGAATTTTTCCGCGCTGCCGGGCACCCCGTGGGATGACCTTGTGGTTCACGCGATTTCCCAGGATTGGGGCGGTTTCGAAGCGCTCTCCGGGATTCCGGGAACCGTGGGCGCGGCGCCGGTGCAAAATATCGGGGCCTACGGGCAGGAAGTCGCCGCGACCCTCGCGCGTCTCAAGGTTTATGACCGGCGCGAAGAACGCATCCGCACGCTGTTCCTCGCGGATATGCGCCTGGGGTACCGCACCTCAATCCTCAAGGAAACCATCGGGGAATACGGGCCGAGCCCGCGGTATATCGTCCTTGAGGTGACCTTCCAGACGAAGCTGTCCAATGTGTCCGATCCCATCGGCTACGCGCAGCTGGCCCGCCACCTCGGGGTGGAGCTCGGGGCGCGGGTGCCTTCAGAAACCGTGCGGGAGGCGGTGCTGGAGCTGCGCGCCGGTAAAGGCATGGTTCTCAATAATGCCGACCGCGATACGTATTCGTGCGGTTCTTTCTTCACGAACCCGGTGCTCACCACCGCGCAGGCGCAGCGCCTCCCGGAAGATGCCCCGCGTTACGAGGTGCACGACGCCGCGCACGCAACTCTGAGCGGCGGTGTTCCTGTAGTCGACGGGCTGGTCAAGACCTCAGCCGCTTGGATGATTGAGCATGCCGGGTTCACCCGGGGCTACGGGCACGGGCCGGCGCGGCTCTCCTCCAAGCACACGCTGGCGCTCACCAATGCCGGGGGAGCCACCGGTGCGCAACTGCGTGCCCTGGCCCGGGAAATCCAGGCGGGTGTGAAAGATGCCTTCGGGGTGGTGCTTCATCCCGAGCCGGTGGTGCTCGGCGGTTTAGGAGCGTAGCGGGCGGCCTGGAAGCTTAGTCTTCTTCCTCTTCCTCCAGCCACGCATCAACCTCCGCGAGCCAGGTCCGCTTCGAGGAAACGGAGGCGAAGGAAGCACGGATCGAGCGGCGGGCCAATTCGGCCAGCTCCGCATCGGAGAAGCCCTGCCGGCGCGCGATTTCGTACTGGTCATTGAGGCGGGCCAGGAAGAGCAGCGGGTCATCGGCACCCAGGGCGATGATTGCGCCAGCATCGAAAAGGGTACGCAGGGGAACATCATCATTTTCGCGGAATACCCCGAGCGACACATTCGAGGCTGGGCATACCTCCAGCGCGATTCCGCGTTTCACAATCTCGCCGATGAGGGCGCGGTCCTCGGCGGCCCGCACCCCGTGGCCGAGCCGGTCCGGATTGAGGTGCGTGATGACCTCGCGCAAATGCTCGGGGCCGAGTAGCTCCCCGCCGTGGGGAACCGAACGCAGACCGGCCCGCTTGGCGATGCGGAAAGCCGCCTCGAATTCCGCGGTGCGCCCGCGCCGCTCGTCATTGGAGAGTCCGAAACCCACGACCTCGCCGGGCGCGTCTCCGGCGTAGCGGGCTGCCAAGCGGGCGAGGGTGCGTGCGTCGAGCGGGTGGCGGGTGCGCGAGGCCGCCACAATAACACCCACCTCCACTCCGGTATCCCGGGTGGCCGCTTTCGCCTCGTCGAGAACAATTTCGAGGGCCGGGGTGATACCGCCAACGTAAGGTGCGTAGGAGGTCGGGTCGATTTGAATTTCCAGGCGCCGCGATCCTTCCGCCCGGTCGGCCCGCGCCGCTTCGCGTACGATTCGCCGCATCGCTTCTTCAGATCGAACGACGGCGCGCGCGGCATCGTAGGCACGTTGGAATCGGAACCAGCCGCGCTGGTCCGCGGGCACCTGCATCGCCACGTTATCGGTGAGGTTCTCAGGCAAGCGCACCCCGGCGCTGCGGGCCATATCCACGAGGCTGGGCACGCTCAGCGAACCGGTGAAGTGCAGATGCACATGGGCTTTGGGAAGGGCAGCAAGGTCACGCACCCCTCCATCTTCCCACGCCGGCGGCGAGCGTGGCGCGCGGCTATCCGCACGTGTGCCGCGCGCGGGCCACCCGCACGTGTGCCGCGCGCAGGTCGTGCCCGGTGGAGTCCGGTGCCGCCGGGCGGTGCTGGATGGGGCGCGCGTCGGCGGGCCGCGCGCCCGCATTGTGCCACCGGGGTGGATGCGGCACTATTGTTCTATGGCTGCATCTTCGGAAAGCGCTGATTTAGCGCTGCTGACCGGCCCGGACGCCGGGTCGATGCTCGCCACCGCGCTTCCCGCTTGGCAGCTCATCTCCTGGGCGGTCCACCGCGTCAATCACCGCCCCGGGGCCGGCGTGACCGTGAGCTACACCGTGACGGTGCGAGCCCGCGGAGAAGGCGGGCGCCCCACCGGCCAAGCGCGCGAAAAATACGTGTGCGCATCCACCGCGCAGCTCTCCCAAACTTTCACCCCCACCCTCGTGCGCCTCACCCACCGGGATACCGCCGTGTGGGTCTGGGAATACCCCCATGACCCCGAGCTTCCCGCGCTCCCGCTGGCCGTCACCCCGAGCAGAATGTCGGCATTCCTGGGAGAAAAAGTCGCGGTGGAGCTCAAAAGCTACCGGCCCACCAGGCGCGCCGTCGTCAAAGTAACTACCGGGGGTGGCGGGAGTGCCTTCGCGAAAGTGCTGCGCCCACCCGCCGCGCAGTCCCTGGCCAAACGTCATCGCATGCTCGGCCAGGCCGGGGTGCTCGCCCCGCGGGTGGTGCGTGAAGACCCGAACGGTCTGGTCCTTATTTCCACCCTCCCGGGCGAGCCGCTGGCCAATTGGCTGGCCCGCGGGCTGGGGGAGCAGAGCGTCGCGCTTTTCGATACCCTGTGGAATCTGCAAGAAAGTCTGCCGGCCGCGGCCATCCACCTCACCCACCGGCCGGCCTGGGCGGATCGGGTGGGCCATTACGCGCACGCCGCCGCGGTAGCCCTCCCCGGAATCGCGGCTCGCGCCCACGCGGTGGCAAGCGGAGTCACGGAGATGATGGCCAGCCTCGATCCCGGGCCTATCGTTCCCGTGCACGGCGATTTTTACGAGGCCAATATTTTCGTGCAGCACGGGCCCGCGACGGTGCAGCGCGGGCCGGCGGTAGGCGCGCCCGCACCAACGGGGCCTGCGGTAGGCGCGCCCGCGCTAACGGGGCCTGCGGCGGGAAGCCCTGCGGCAGTGGCCTCCGGGAGGGCCGCCCTACCACCCGTGCCAGCAGGCCCCGCGCCCAGCCCCACCGGCTGGAGTGCCGGCGTTATTGACGTGGATTCCCTCGGCCCGGGCTACCGCGCCGACGACTGGGCCTGCCTGCTCGGGCATATGAGCGTGCTACCCCACCTGGCCCCGGCCGCCTACCCGCACCTGCGTTCCATCCTGGGGCAGTGGTGCGCTTTGCTAGAACAGCGTTTACCTGCCGCACCCGTGTACGCGCGGGCAGCCGGGGTCACGCTCTCCCTCGTTGCCGGGGCCGCCCGCACCGACGGCACCCGCTGGGAACACGATGCCCTCGGGAGGCTGCGCGAAGCCGAATACTGGCTCTCCCGGGCTCGCTACCTGGCCGGATACGGAGGAAATGCCTACCCGCGGGGCTAGCAGGCGCGCCCGATACACCCGCTGGCCGGCGGGCGGCGTCGTCGTTAAAACCCCGGAATTTTCGTAACCTGGCAGTGCCGCACCCATCCCGCACAAACAATACTGTTCACCCGCTCGTTACATTGTGCTTGCTTTCCGGTAAATGAGTTAAGTGAACCTTAGAGGGCCCACGTTCTGTTAGAAGGGATAAAAGGACAATGGGATCCTCACATTTCACTGCCCGGCGCGCGGTGGCAGCAGCAGCTGTGGCCGCCGTCGGCTTTTCGGCGCTCGCGGGAGGTGCCGCTTCGGCGGAAAATACCACCTACCGCACCGCAAACGGGCCGGAAAACTGCGTTATTTTTGATTCGCAAGGAAACGTTATTCCGCCCAAACCCGGCGATTGCGCGCAATTCGGCAAGGCGGGCCAGGGCCGTTCCAACGCCAAGGCCCGTAACGTCATCCTCATTATTGGTGACGGCATGGGCCAGTCGGAAATCACCGCGGCCCGTAACTACCTCAAGGGTGCCTCGGGGCGTTTCGAAGGTATTGACGAACTCACCTCCGAAGGTATGTACACCCACCATTCGGTCAATAAGGATGGTTCGTTCAACTACGTGACTGATTCGGCCGCCTCGGGAACCGCCTGGGCCACCGGTACGAAGACGTACAACGGAGCCATCGGCGTGGATCTGGCCGGCAAGCCGGTGCAGAACCTCATCGAGCAGGCCAAGAACGCCGGGATGCGTACCGGCAACGTGACCACCTCCGATATTCAGGACGCCACCCCGGCCGTCATGGGTGCGCATTCCACCAGCCGCAGCTACTACGCTCCCTCCGGTAACTCGAAGCCGGCCAAGGGCGCGGACCTGCGTGAAAACGGCGGGCTCGGCTCCATCTCGGAGCAGATTGTGGATACCCGCGCGGATGTGACGCTGGGCGGCGGCGCAAAGTACTTCGACGCCATGGTGACCACGGCCTCCGGGAATACCAACCCCTTCCTCGAGGGAGCGGCCAAGTACAACACCCAGTGGGAAGCCAATAAGTCGGTTGTGGATAACGCCCGCGCGAATGATTTCCAGGTGGTGACCACCGCCGACGAACTCGCGGGAATCACCAAGGCGAACCAGGATTCCCCGGTTCTCGGGCTGTTTGCGCCCTCGAATATGACCACGGCCTACAAGTCCTCCCAGGCGAAGGTCGGCGGGGCGAAGGCCGATCCGCTCACCTGCGAAAAGCAGGATATTGGCACCGAGCCTGAACTTGTGGATATGACCCGCAAGGCCATTGAACTTCTCGATGATCCGAGCGCGGAGAAGGGCTTCTTCCTCCAGGTCGAATCCGCTTCCATTGATAAGCGCGATCACGCTTCGGATGCCTGCGGGCAGATCGGGGAAACTGACCGCCTCGACCAGGCAACCAAGGTTGCCCTGGACTTCGCGAAGAAGGACGGGCAGACCCTCGTTATCGTGACCGCGGACCACTCGCATACCGCACAGATTGTGTCCGACGGCGACGACCACGTGGGCCCCGTGACCCGCCTGACCACCGCCGATGGTTCGCCCATGTCCATCCTTTACGGCACTACTCCGGTGCGTGAGGATGGCACGAATGCCGGTTCCCAGCAGCACACCGGCGCGCAGCTGCGCGTGGCCGCCTACGGCCCCGGTGAAGAAAATGTGCTGGGCCAAACCGACCAGACCGATCTTTTCTACACCATCGGTAATGCACTCTCCCTCAACGCCGACGCCTCCACCGCCGCCAGCGATGCCAATCTAGCCAAGCCGGTCGCCGGCGGGGCCAAGATGGCCATCGCCGTGGACGAAAACGGCAAGGTGACCGTGCCGGCCCCCGGTGATTTCGCCCAGTACGGCGAGGACGGCGAGCAGCGCTCGGATGCCAAGGCCAAGAACGTGGTGCTCTTCATCGGTGACGGCATGGGCGATTCGGAAATCACCTCCGCCCGCAACTACCTGTACGGGGCGAACGGGCGCCTGCCCGGTATCGATAACCTCGACTACACCGGGTCCTACACCCACTTCTCCATTGATCGCGACGGCGCCATTAACTACGTGACCGATTCGGCCGCTTCGGGTACCGCCTGGGCCACCGGCACGAAGACCTACAACGGCGCTATCGGCGTGGACCTGGCCCAGAAGCCCCAGGAGAATCTCCTGGAGAAGGCGAAGCGGGCCGGGCTCAAGACCGGTAATATCACCACCTCGGAAGTGCAGGATGCCACCCCGGCGGTCATGGGTGCTCACGTGACCAGCCGCTCGCATTACGCGCCCTCCGGGAACGCGAAGCCGGCTAAGGGCTCCGATCTGCGTGAAAACGGCGGGATGGGTTCGATTTCCGAACAGCTCGTGGATACTCGCGCGGACGTGACGATGGGCGGCGGCGCGAAGTACTTCGATGCCGAAGTTCAGGTGTCCGGTACCTGGGGTGAGACGACGCGGTGGACGGCCGGTAAGTCCGTGCTGGAAAACGCGCGTGATAATGACTTCCAGATTGTGACGACGGCGGAGCAGATGGCTGCCCTGACCGAAGCCAACCAGGATAAGCCGGTTCTCGGCCTTTTCACCCCGGGCAATATGCCGCGCATGTTCAACGAGTCGGTGCCCACCCCGGGCAAGCCGACAACCTATGAAACCTGCACGATTAACGAAGCCCGGACCGCTGATGTTCCCACCCTGGCGGCCATGACCCAGAAGTCCATGGATCTGCTCAAGAACGACGCCGGATTCTTCCTCCAGGTGGAAGCCGCCTCGATTGATAAGGCTGATCACGGGGCGGATGCCTGCGGTCAGATTGGCGAACTGGACGATTTGGACCAGGCCGTTGCGGTGGCGCAGCGCTGGGCCAAGGAGAATGGCGAACCCACTCTTATCCTCGTGACCGCCGATCACGCCCACACCTCGCAGATCGTGGGCGCGGGAAGCACGACCTCCGGCGTGAACACCATCCTCAAGACGGTGGATGGCGACTACATGCAGATGTCCTATAACACCGCGGCCTCCAACGAGGTGGCGCGTGGCGGCCAGGGCCACACCGGTGCACAGCTGCGTATCGCGGCCTCGGGCCCGGGTGCGGAAAACGTCATCGGGCGTACCGACCAAACCGACCTGCACTACACCGTGGCGAATGCGCTCGGCCTGGATAAGGAATCGCAGCCGGTTGTCAATCAGTTCGTCAAGGAAGGCGAGAAGCCGGAGCCGAAACCGGAGCCCAGCGTTGATCCCAGCGCGGACCCGAGCGTGAATCCGAGTCCGGAACCGGGTACGGATCCGAGCGCGGATCCCACCGTTCCGGCCGGGCCGTCCGATAACGGCAACACCTTCTACGTATCCAATAACTGGACCGCCACCGTGGCCCAGGCGGTCTTCAGCTTCGGGCGCGCCGGCGACGACGTGCTCGTGGGCGACTGGAACGGAGATGGCAAGGATAGCTTCGCGGTGCGCCGCGGGAACACCTTCTACGTCTCCGATACCCTCGCGGGCGGCAAGGCGCCCATCGAATTCTCCTATGGTAAGGCCGGTGACACCGTGCTCGTGGGCGATTGGGATGGCGACGGCAAAGACACCTTCGCGGTCCAGCGCGGCAACACCTTCTACGTGGCGAACTCCCTCAAGAGCGGGAACGCGGATGAAGTCACCAGCTACGGCCGCTACGGGGATACCCCGCTGGTCGGTGACTGGGACGGCGATGGTAAGGACACCTTCGCGGTGCGCCGCGGCAATGTCATCTTCGTCAAGAACGCCATTGTCTCGGGTAACGCCGATACCCAGTTCTCCTACGGCAAGGCCGCAGACGAAGTCTTCACCGGAGATTTCGACGGGAACGGCACCGATACCTTCGCGGTGCGCCGCGGCAACGCGCTGCTCGTGAAGAACTCCCTCAACGCCGGCCCGGCCGATCTCACGCTCCACTACGGGCGCGTGGCCGACGAGCTCTTCGTTGGTGACTGGGACGGTAACGGCACCGATACCCCGGCGGTGCGGCGCTAAATACCGGCGCTAAGTACCGGCACTGTACGCCGGCACTATAAACACGGCACTGCGCACCGGCGCTACATACCGGCGCTCAGCTGCCTGAATAACGGGTCAAACACTGTGGGCCGCGGCGGAAACGTCGCGGCCCACATGTGTTGGGAGGCTGCCGGATTGACCATGCGGAGCACGGCCCGCCGGCTAGGCAGCTCTGCGGCTGCTAGGCGAAGTAATCGCGCAGCCGCGCCATGCCCTCGGCTAGCTCCGCATCGGAGAGCGCGTAGGAGAAACGCAGGAAACCGCCCACCCCGAAGGCTTCCCCGGGCACCGCGGCAACATTAATATCGCTCAGGAGCTGATCAGCCAGCTCCAGGGAGCTCGTGGCGCGGCGGGGGCCCGTCCCGCCCAGCAGGCCTGCGACGTCGGCAAAAACATAGAAAGCGCCATCCGGGGGCGCAACCTCGATCCCGTCAATACTGGCCAGTTCGCTCACGATGCGGCCGCGCCGCCGCGCAAAGCCCTCGCGCATCTCCTCGATGCGGTCGCGCGGGCCGGTGAGTGCAGCGATGGTGGCGCGCTGCGCCACGTTATTGACGTTCCCGGTCAGATGCGAATGCACCCGCTTGACCGCGGCCATTACATCCGCAGGGCCGTAGAGCCACCCAACCCGCCAGCCCGTCATCGCGAACGACTTCGAGACCCCGCCGATCACCAGCGTCTGCTGGGCCAGCTCGGGCACTTCGGCCAGCGGGTAGGCGGTGCGCACGCCGTCGTAGGTGAGGTGTTCGTAAATTTCATCGACCACCAGCCAAATCCCGTGTTCAAGGGCCCAAGCGCCGATAGCGCGCACTTCTGCGGCGCTGTAGACCGCGCCGGTCGGATTGGTGGGCGAGCACAGCAGCAGCGCCTTCGTTTTCTCGGTGCGGGCGGCCTCGAGCTGCTCCACGCTCACCTTGAAGCCCTGCGCCGGGGGCGCGTACACCTCGGTGACGGTACCGCCGAAGAGCTTAATGACTTCCGGGTAGGTCACCCAGTAGGGGGAGGGGAGGAGCACGTTATCGCCCGGGTCGATCAGCGCCGCCCACGCTTCGAAATTGGCCTGTTTCGCGCCATTAGTAACGACGACGCAGCTCGGGTCAATTCGCACCCCGGCATCGAAAGCGACTTTGGCGCAAATCGCCTCGCGCAGCTCCGGCAAGCCGTTGGGATCGGAGTATTTGTGATTGCGGATATCGCCGGTGGCGGCAGCCGCGGCGGCAACAATATGATCCGGGGTGGGGAAATCCGGCTCCCCGGCCCCGAAGGAAATAATGGGGCGGCCGGCGGCCCGCAGCTCACGCTGGCGGGCATCCACCGCGAGGGTGGCGGAGGGGGCAAGGGCTTCCAGGCGCGCGGAAACGCGGCGCGGGGTACGGGGGCTCGGTGTAGTACTCACCCTCCCATTAAACACTGTCCCGGCCGCGGCTGTGACCTTTCTCCAAGGGAAGTGCTGGAAGTGGACGGCCGGGGCGTTATCGACTATGCTATTCCGGGTATGACGGCCTCGCGGTCGTGATACTCCAACGTCCACCTGGCGGCCGGAGCTCGCGGAGCACCCCGGTTTCAGGCATAATGGTGGAGTTGCCAACCTAGGGTAGTGGCGCAATTGGTAGCGCATCGGTCTCCAAAACCGGCGGTTGGGGGTTCGAGTCCCTCCTACCCTGCTCCTGCCCCGCCAATACTGACGGGGCATTGTTACGACGAGGAAAAGGACGCACTGTGAAGGAAGTTGCAGCATCCAAGTCCTCCAAGGGCGCTGCGGAGAAGAAGGGCTTCTTTGCCCGGCTCGCGCAGTTCTTCCACGAAATCTTCGGTGAATTGAAGCGCGTCCAGCGCCCCTCCCGGGAGGAACTGGGGCAGCTGTTCACCACGGTGGTGCTCTTCATCCTCGCCGTGATGGTCTTTATCGGAATCTTCGATCTTATTTTCGGTCGCGCCACCGTCTGGATCTTCGGGTAGGTCCAGAACCAGGGCCGGCCCCAAGAACAGTGAGGGAACAGCGTGTCTGAGAACAATACCGCGCACGACGATCTTTTTATGGAACCGGGTGCAAGCGCGCCCGCTGAGGAGGCTGCTCCCAGCGCGGATTCCCTCACCGATACCACCACCCCGGAAAGCGTAGCCGCGGAAGAAACCGCTGGCCTTGCTTCCGAAGAAGCGCCCGAATCCGCTGCTGAAACCGGCGAGCCCGCTGAGGAAGCCGCTCCGGCTTCCTCCAAGAAGGGCAAGAAGAAGGACGGCATCGTTACCGAAGAAGAGGTGCGGGCCAAGCTCAAGGGTCTGGAAGGCCGCTGGTACGTTCTCCACACGTACTCCGGTTACGAAAAGCGCGTCAAGCAGGACTTGGAAGTCCGTCTTGTCTCCATGAATATGGAGGACTACATCTTCCAGATCGAAGTCCCCATGGAAGAAGTCTTCGAAGTGCGCCGCGGGCAGCGCAAGCTGGTATCGCGGGTGCGCATGCCCGGCTACGTGCTTATTCGCATGAACCTCACCGATGACTCCTGGCGCGTGGTGCAATCCACCAATGGCGTGACCGGATTCGTGGGCAACGGCCGTACCCCGGTGGCCCTCACCTTTGATGAGGTTGTCACTATGCTGACCCCGGTGGTGGAAGCCGCCGCGGCCGACGAAGCACGCGCCGCGGGCCTGCCCACCGGCGCCACGCCGGAAACTATCGCTCCCTTCGAAGTGGGCGATCCGGTTACCCTCACCGCCGAACCGTGGGCCGGAATGCCGGCCACCGTCTCGGAGATTGACGCGGAAAATCAGCGCCTCACCGTGATGATGACGCTCGTCGGTCAGGAAACTCCGGTGGAGCTCTCCTTCGCCCAGGTGCGCAAGGAAGACTAAGTTCCACGCGGCCGCTGCGGCGTCGTCGTACTTCCGTAACCTGCGCACTCATAGACGTGAGGGCGCAGAAACGAGAGCACGGTGGCAACGCAGGCTCGTATCTCGCGCAATTTAACACAAGCTCCGCGGTGTGTCTCACACAGGCGGGGCTTTGTGCATCGCTCACTTTCCCGTAATATAGATAGGCGTGCCGTCGCTAGCCATTGCGACGGCTGTTCAATGAGAAAAGGACCAGATATGGCACCGAAGAAGAAGGTTGCAGGCTTCATCAAGCTACAGATTCCTGCCGGCCAGGCCACCCCGGCCCCGCCGGTTGGTCCGGCTCTCGGTCAGCACGGCGTGAACATTGTTGAGTTCACGAAGGCGTACAACGCCGCGACCGAATCCCAGCGCGGAAACATCGTCCCGGTGGAAATCACCGTCTACGAAGACCGCACATTTGATTTCGTTCTCAAGACCCCGCCGGCGGCGCAGCTCATCAAGAAGGCTGCCGGGGTGCAGAAGGGTTCGCCCACTCCGCATACCCAGAAGGTTGGGCACCTCACGGCCGATCAGCTTCGCGAAATCGCGAAGATCAAGGAGCCGGACCTCAATGCGAATGACATTGACAACGCCGCCCGTATTATCGCCGGCACCGCCCGCTCCATGGGCATCACCTCGGACGCTATCTAAATAGCGCGTGGCTGGAAGGCGGCTGCGCCGTCGTTCCACCGCAATCCGAGACCACAACGTAACCGGAGCTGAGAGCATCGAGCAACCACGCTCTTAGACTCCGCAGGTTCCCGAGTGGAACCGTGGAAGGGCCACGCAGGCTCGTTGACCACACCTGCACTAAAGGAGAAGCAGAAATGGCAAAGCGCTCGAAGGCATACCGCGCCGCAGCAGAAAAGATTGCGCCCGGTGTGCTCTACACCCCCGTGGAGGCCATGCGCCTCGCGAAGGAAACGTCGGTGACGAAGTTTGACGCAACCGTGGAAGTTGTGTTCCGTCTCGGCGTGGATCCGCGTAAGGCGGATCAGATGGTTCGCGGTACCGTGAGCCTGCCCAATGGCACCGGCAAGACCGCCCGGGTGATCGTCTTCGCCCAGGGCGAGCGCGCCCAGCAGGCTATTGACGCCGGCGCGGACGAAGTTGGCAGCGACGAACTCATTGAACGCGTTGCCGGTGGCTGGACCGATTTCGATTCGGCGGTGGCCACCCCGGATATGATGGGCAAGGTCGGCCGCCTCGGCCGCGTGCTCGGCCCCCGCGGCCTCATGCCGAACCCCAAGACGGGCACCGTCACCATGGACGTGGCGAAGGCCGTCAGCGATATCAAGGGCGGACGTATCGAATTCCGCGTGGACAAGAACTCCAACCTGCCCTTCATTATCGGCAACACCTCCTTCACCGAGCAGCAGCTCCTGGAGAACTACGCCGCCGCCTACGAGGAGATCATGCGTCTCAAGCCTTCCTCCTCGAAGGGCCGCTACATCCTCAAGGCCACCGTGTCCACCACGATGGGCCCCGGCATCCCGATTGATGCCACCAAGACTCGCGCCGAAGCCTAAGGGCCGGTTGGCGATTAGGCGGTTATACGCGTAACGCGAAGGGCGGGGATCCTCACGGGTCTCCGCCCTTTGTTACGTGTACGGCGGTTCGCGTAACTGCGCGCATACCTGGCTGTGGCGGGCGCGCGCGTTCCGCCGTTTTTTCTTGTCGTAACCGTGCTTTAGGCTAGAGCCGTGACTTTCCATCCGCGCGTACGTGACGCTGTGCTCGCCTGCCTCCTCATGCTGCTGTGCCTGGGGTGGGCGGCGTGGGCCTTTGCGCACAACCCGTCCATCAACCCGGTGGGGGAGTGGACCTACCTGGACTACTCCCTCAAGGCATCCAGCGGCACCATCCCCGCCCCCGGGGATGTCATGGCCCCGCAGGCCCGCCAGGCCTGGTCCTGCCATGCCCCGGCCGGAACCGCCATCACTCCACCACCCTGCGATGCCTGGGATCAGGTGGCCCCGGCGGATTGGCCCTATCGCGCGGAAAACTACAATGCTTTCCACCCGCCCCTGTATTTTTTGGCCGACGGCGCCATCGCGCGCCTGGCCGGCCTGGCAGGATTGAGCTTCCTCACGGGCGCGCGCCTGGGTTCGGCCGTGCTGGTAGCTGCAGGGGTGGGGCTGTTCTACGCCGCGCTGCGCGCCTGGCGGCTGAGCCCGGCGGTGTCCTTCGCGGCGGCGCTCTTCTTCCTGGCGGTGCCATCGGTGGCGGCCAGTGCCACCATGGTGCATAACGATGCCGTGGGCCCGCTGGCCGGCGCGGCCGCGGTATGGCTGAGCGCGCGCATCGTGGTAGGCAAGAAAACCGGCTGGGTGCTGCCCGCGCTGATAACCGCAGCTATCTGCCTCTCCCGGGTCATTTCCATTACCGGAATTCTCGCGATTCTGGTGCCGGTCGCCTTGGCGATTTGTTGGCCGGGCTTGGTGGGCTTCGAGCGGGCGCAGCGGCGCCCCCTCGCGGTGCTGCTCGGTACTCAGGTGCTCACGGTGGCCGCCTGCTACCTGGGATGGGATGCCATCCAGGGCGCCCGTACCCCGGAAGGCTACGTGCCGGCCATCAACGCGATTTCCACTTCCCCGGTCAGCGAAGCCAGTACCGGGCGCCTCCTTCTTAGCCTCATCAACCCTTACGGTCTGACTAATCCCGGGGCCAAGTACCACTTCTCCCCGGAGCTCATCTCCGCTCCCACCCAGATTTGGGGAACCGTGGCGTATGCTGTTCTGCTGGCCGGGCCGCTCCTCGCGCTGGTGGCGGGGCTGCGCTCGGTACGTGGGCGGGTGCTCGGTCTATCGGGCGCTACCGGTCCACTTATTGTGGGCGTGGTGGTCCAGGCGCGGGAAATTATCAACGGCGGCCTCTACTTCCGTTCCATTCCACGCCGCTACGGGATCGCCAATGTGGCCGGGGCTCTGGCCGCTATCGCCCACCTGGCAGACCGGCCCATCTGGCGCGGTGTGCTCATGGGGGCCGGGGCGCTGGGGTACCTGTGTTTGCTCGCCGGGCCGGTGTGGGCGTAGCTGCGCCGTCGTACCTATATGGACGGGACCGGCGCACGTAAGCGCGGGGTCGGTGCACGTAAGCGCCGGGCCGGTGCTCGTTCAGGCATGTGTTGGTCAATCGCGTCCGTGAGGCAAGCCACGCTGATCGGCCTTGGCTGAGCCGCGCGAAAACGATAGACTAACCGATGCCAAAGACCGCAGGTTCCAACGGGATCAAACTCGCACCGCGAGGCCAGCGCAGGTAAGAACAGAGCTGAATGTTGCCGTGCTCACGGCAGGTCATCCAAGCCCCGTGCCTTACCGCGCGGGGCTTTTTCGTTGCCGATCCTGCGGGTAAGACCGGAAGGAGGCCCCATGGCACGGACCGATAAGTCTGCAGCGATTGCGGAACTCAAGGAGCTCTTCGAGAACTCCACCGCTGTGCTGTTTACTGAGTACCGTGGCCTGACGGTCGGCCAGATGAAAGATCTGCGCCGGTCGTTCCAGGGTGGAGCTGTCTACAAGGTCGCCAAGAACACCCTTCTTGATATCGCCGCGAAGCAGGCCGGAGTCGAGGTAGCGGAGGGGACCTTCCAGGGTCCGACCGCCGTTGCTTTCGTGACCGGTGAAGCTCCGGAAGCCGCGAAGGCCCTCAAGACCTTCGCCAAGGAGAACGAAGCCCTTATCCTCAAGGGCGGCGTGATGGACGGCGCCCAGCTGTCCGCAGACGACGTCAAGCAGCTCGCGGAACTCGAATCCCGCGAAGTCCTGCTGGCCAAGTCCGCCGGTGTTCTCAAGGCGCTCATGTACCAGGCAGCGTACGTACTCAACGCGCCGGCCACCAAGGCCGTTCGCACCATCGACGCCTTGCGCGCCAAGCAGGAAGCGGCTGCGTAGCCACTTCCACCTCGGAATATCACGGATATCGGATAGCGAGTATCACGGATATTTCGGAGTTTTCGCGGCTCGGCATACGCGTCGCGGAGCGGCCCCCAGCCGCGCACCCAGTTAGATCTGCACGGCAGGAACATCTGCCCATCAGATAGAGTCTGCTCGCTAGAGCGGAAAGGAAGGCCATCATGGCTAAGCTCTCGACCGAAGAGCTCATTGCAGCTTTCAAGGAGCTCACCCTCGTTGAGCTCAACGATTTCGTCAAGGCGTTCGAAGAGGAATTCGACGTCGAAGCCGCGGCTCCCGTTGCCGCCGTTGCCGCTCCGGCCGCTGCCGGTGGCGACGCCGGTGCTGCCGCCGAAGAGAAGTCCGACTTCGATGTTGTTATCGAAGCCGCTGGCGACAAGAAGGTTGCGGTCATCAAGGAAGTCCGCGCCCTCACCTCCCTCGGCCTCAAGGAAGCCAAGGACCTCGTGGACTCGGCCCCCAAGGCCGTCCTCGAAGGTGTGGACAAGGACACCGCCGAAAAGGCCAAGGAAGCCCTCGAGGGCGCCGGCGCCACCGTTACCCTCAAGTAACACGGCACGCCGAAAACTCGGCTAGTCGGCTGAACAATCAGCCATCGGCGCGCGGGCATTACGCCCGCCCTCCACTCCACAAGCGGATACGCCCTGGCGTATCCGCTTGTTTGGTTTCCGGGCTGGGAGACCCCGCGATGCTGGCCTCGTGTGCTCGGGCTCGGCCTATCCACTCACAAAGTGCAACGCTATCTACATAATTAATAGGATTTCATGACGTGGAGTTGCATCCTGTGGACCCCGATGTCACCAGGTTGCACTTTGCAGAGAGTACGCAAGAAGGTTGTCGCCGGCTACACTGGCACGGGTGAGCATCGGCGCATAGGCGGATGCGTAGCCCGAGGCGCGGTCGGAAACTGACATCAGCTCACCCCGGAAGCGCCTCGGAAACGAGCTGAGACGAGCCCGGATACAAACTCAACGATGATAACGAAGACGAACGTGAAGATGACGCAGGAAACGACGACGAATCACAGCCCCGAATCGATCCAGAACGAGAGCCCGAACCAGTGCTCAAGCGAAGCCCTGAGCTGGCGCCCCCTCGCGCCGAGCGACATCCCGGCCTGGGCCGCGCTGGGCGCCGCGGATCCCTCCCTGCTCCACTCCGCCGCCGAGCGCGATCTGCGCGATTTCCTCGCTAATCCGGAGGTTGATCCGGCCACCGAAACCCTCGCGCTCTACCGCGGGGAGCAGCTCCTTGCCGGAGCCACGGTGTCCACGATGGGCGACGTCGATCAAGATGATGACCTGGACATTTATATCGGCTATGCCTGCCTGGACCTCGAGTACCTCCCCGAACTCCTCAGCCGCTGCGAGCAGCTCGCCATCGGGCTCGCCGAGCGTTCCGAAACCCGTTACTCCGGGCTGTCGGTGCAGGTAGCGCGCGATGATGACGCAGAAGAAACCAACGCGGCGCTGGGGGAGCTCGGCTACCGCCTCACTCGAAAATACGAAGTGATGCGCCGCCCGGCCGCGCAGCTCCCCACCGTCCACATCGATGGCGTGACTTTCCGCGCCCCCACCCTTGCCGACGAAGAACCGCTGCGCCTCGCCCACGCCGAAGCTTTCCGTGACCACTACGGGCGTTACGATTACGACGCCGCCTCCTGGCACTCCTTCCTCACCGGGTGGCGCATGCGCCTGGACTGCTCCGTCGTGGCGCTCAGTGAAGAAACCGGCGCGGTGGTGGGCTACGCGCTTGCCAATGACTACGGCACCGAGCTCTATATCGAATACCTCGGCTCGCTGCGGGCCGTGCGCGGGCGCGGGGTGGGCGGCCAGCTCGTGGACCGCGTCATCACCAATGCGGCGCGGGCCGGGTACGCCACCGTTGGACTGGACGTGGATACCCATAGCTCCACCGGGGCCGGCCGGCTGTACACCGCCCACGGCTTCGAAGGCTACTGCGCTGAGGTGACCCTCGAAAAACGCTTGCGCTAGGGGAGGTGACCACGCGGGACTGCGGCGTCGTCGTGCTACCGGAATGCCCCGCGCAACGGTGCCCGGCGCACGCGGACTCGCCGTCAAGCCCCGGCCGCTCCACGTACGCACGTGCCCGCAGACCTGCGCGAACACACCGCGCAACGGTGCCCCGACGCGCCCGCACTTGCATGTACGCCGTTCTTGTGCGAAAGTACTTTCGGACGATGAAGTTCGGACGAGATACCGGCACCGCCTAGCGCTGGTATCCCTATGTGTGACCCCTCGCATAGGCCGGGGGTCTTGGTTCTTGCCGTTAAAACGTGTAGTGTAGAAACTTGCGTTGACACTCCTATGCCCTTGATCACCTCCGCAGCGCTTTTTGGCGTGATATCGCGGTTTTTGGTGAGGGTGACTGGATTGTCCTTCTGCCAGATTCGTCAGGGAAGGATCCACTTTGGCTGCTTCGCGCACATACTCGCTCGCTGCACATAACGGCAAGCCGGTTGTTGACCGCGTATCTTTCGCGAAAATCCATGAACCACTGCAAGTGCCGAATTTGCTCGGCCTCCAAACCGATAGTTTCGGTTGGCTGATCGGCTCGGATAAATGGGTCGCGGAAAACCCCGGCGCTCAGTCCGGGCTCGAAGAAATCTTCGAAGAAATTTCCCCGATCGAAAATGCCGCGCAAACCATGGGCCTGGTGCTCTCCGCCCCGCATCTCGAGGAACCGAAGTACTCCATCCTCGAATGCCGCGAACGTGACCTCACCTACTCGGCACCCCTGTACGTCACCGCGGAATTCCAGAACTACGAAACGGGTGAAATCAAGTCGCAGACCACCTTCATTGGCGACTTCCCGCTCATGACGGACCGCGGTACCTTCATCGTGAACGGTACCGAGCGTGTGGTTGTTTCCCAGCTGGTACGTTCCCCGGGTGTGTACTTCGAACGCACCGCGGATAAGACCTCCGATAAGGATATTTACAACACCAAGGTCATCCCCTCGCGCGGTGCCTGGCTGGAATTCGAAATCGATAAGCGCGATGCGGTGGGCGTGCGCGTGGACCGCAAGCGTAAGCAGTCCGTGACCGTATTCCTCAAGGCCCTGGGCATGACGGAATCGGAAATTCGCGAAACCTTCTCCGAATTCCCCATTCTCATTGACACCCTGGAAAAGGACACCGTCCACAACCAGGAAGAAGCGCTGCAGGATCTGTACCGCAAGCTGCGCCCGGGTGAACCGCCCACGGCGGAAGCTGGCCGTACCCTGCTCAATAACTTCTACTTCAACCCCAAGCGCTATGACACCGCGAAAGTGGGGCGCTACAAGATCAACAAGAAGCTGGGCCTGCCGGAAGATAACACCGCCCGCCAGCTCACGCTCACGGATATCACCGCGGCGCTGCGCTACCTCCTCGCCCTCCACCAGGGCATGGACCGCATGGGGGAGGATGGCGAATTCCCGACCATCCTCTGCGCTGAAGGCGCCACCCCGGTGCGCGTCAGCACCGATGATATTGACAACTTCTCCAACCGCCGCGTGCGCGCGGTCGGTGAGCTCATCCAGAACCAGGTGCGCACCGGTTTGGCGCGCCTGGACCGGATGGTGCGCGAACGCATGACCACTCAGGAAGTGGAAGCGATTACGCCCTCCTCGCTCATCAATATCCGGCCGATCGTCGCTGCGATTAAGGAGTTCTTCGGAACGTCCCAGCTCTCGCAGTTTATGGATCAGAACAACCCGTTGGCGGGCCTGACCCACAAGCGCCGCCTGTCGGCCCTGGGCCCGGGCGGTCTGTCCCGTGATCGTGCCGGCATGGAAGTGCGCGACGTGCACCCCTCGCATTACGGGCGCATGTGCCCCATCGAAACGCCGGAAGGCCCGAACATTGGCCTCATCGGTTCGCTGGCCTCCTTCGCGCAGATCAATTCCTTCGGCTTCATCGAAACGCCCTACCGGCGCGTGGTCGATGGCCGCGTGACGAATGAGATCGATTACCTCCAGGCCGGGGACGAAGATAACCACAATATCGCCCAGGCCGAAGCGCCCATCGACGCCGACGGCCACTTCCTGGAAGAAGAAGCGCTCGTGCGCGTTCCGGGCGGCGAACCGGCCCTCGTTCCGGTGGACGAAATCGACTACATGGACGTGTCCGCGCGCCAGATGGTTTCCATCGGCACCGGCATGATTCCCTTCCTCGAGCACGACGACGCCAACCGCGCCCTCATGGGTGCGAATATGCAGCGCCAGGCCGTGCCGCTCATCCGCCCGGTTTCCCCGTACGTGGGTACCGGCTGGGAGATGCGTTGCGCGGTTGACTCCGGTGACGTGACGGTGGCCGCGGCCCCCGGCGTGGTCACCGAAGTGGATGCCGACGCCGTGCACGTGGAGCAGGACGACGGCCGCCACGTCATCTACAAGATGTCCAAGTTCGAGCGTTCCAACCCCGGCAACTGCATTAACCAGCGCGTGGTCGTTTCCGCTGGGGACCGCCTGGAAGCGGGAACTCTTATTGCCGACGGCGCAGCTACCGAAGGTGGCGAACTCGCGCTGGGGCAGAACTTGCTCGTGGCCTTCATGTCCTGGAATGGCTACAACTACGAGGACGCCATCATCCTCTCCGAGCGCTGCGTGCGCGATGACCTGCTCACCTCGATCCACATCGAGGAACACGAGGTCGATGCGCGTGATACCAAGCTCGGCCCGGAGGAAATCACCCGCGATATCCCCAACGTGTCCGAGGAAATGCTCTCGCATCTCGATGATCACGGGATTATTCGCATCGGTGCGGAGGTGCGCGCCGGCGATATCATCGTGGGCAAGATTACCCCCAAGGGTGAAACCGAACTCACCAGCGAAGAGCGCCTGCTGCGCGCCATCTTCGGGGAGAAGGCCAAGGAAGTTCGCGATACCTCGCTGCGCGTCCCGCACGGCGAATCCGGCATCGTCATCGATATCCGCCAGTTCGATAAGGAAAATAACGACGAACTGCCCTCGGATGTCAACGAGACCGTTCGCGTGTACATCGCCCAGCGCCGCAAGATCACGGTGGGCGATAAGATGGCCGGCCGCCACGGAAATAAGGGTGTTATCTCCCGCATTCTTCCGGTGGAAGATATGCCCTTCATGGAAGACGGCACCCCGGTTGATATCATCCTCAACCCGCTGGGCGTTCCCGGCCGTATGAACCTCGGTCAGGTATACGAACTGCACCTGGGCTGGGTGGCTTCCCGCGGTTGGGATGCCAGCGCCGCCCGGGAAGCGGGCGAAGAATGGGCCCTGCGCCTGCCCGAAGATACCGTCAAGGCCGCCCCGGGTACCCGGGTTGCCACCCCGGTATTCGACGGCCTCCAGGCCGATGAGCTGGACGGGCTGCTCCAGTCCACCCTCCCGGATGCGGAAGGCCACACTCTGGTCAATCGCTTCGGTAAGGCCCGGCTCTTTGATGGGCGCACCGGCGATCCCTTCCCGGATCCGGTCTCGGTTGGCTACATGTACATGCTCAAGCTGCACCACCTCGTGGACGACAAGATCCACGCTCGGTCCACCGGTCCGTACTCGATGGTGACCCAGCAGCCCCTGGGCGGTAAGGCGCAATTCGGCGGCCAGCGCTTCGGCGAAATGGAAGTGTGGGCCCTGGAAGCTTACGGTGCCGCGCACACCCTGCAGGAAATGCTCACGATCAAGTCCGACGACACCGTGGGCCGCGTCAAGGTATACGAAGCCATCGTCAAGGGCGATAACGTCCCCGAAGCTGGTATTCCGGAATCCTTCAAGGTTCTTATGCAGGAAATGCGGTCGCTGTGCCTGAATGTGGCAGCTCTCGATGCATCCGGGCAGGTCATTGACCTCCAGGATGCGGAAGAAGATCGCATGCGCGCTGCGGCCGGCCCGGAGGAGCCCGTGCTGCAGACCGGTCTGGAGGATCTGTCCACCGGAGCCGACTTCTAAACTCTCAAATCTTCTTAGTGGCGCACAACATCGGAAGTAGGAATCTTGCTCGACGTTAATCGTTTTGACCAGCTCCACATTGGTCTGGCAACCTCGGATGATATCCGTGCCTGGTCGCACGGTGAGGTGAAGAAGCCGGAAACTATCAACTACCGCACCCTCAAGCCGGAAAAGGACGGCCTGTTCGGCGAACAGATCTTCGGGCCCACCCGCGATTGGGAATGTGCCTGCGGTAAGTACAAGCGGCCGCGGTTCAAGGGCATCGTCTGCGAACGCTGCGGCGTGGAAGTCACCCGCTCGAAGGTGCGGCGCGAACGGATGGGCCATATTGAGCTCGCCGCTCCCGTCACCCATATTTGGTACTTCAAGGGCGTGCCCTCGCGCCTGGGCTACCTCCTGGACGTGGCCCCCAAGGACCTCGAAAAGGTCATCTACTTCGCCGCCTATATGGTGACCGAAGTTGACGAAGAGGCCCGCCGCGCGGATATGCCCACCCTCCAGTCCGAATACGAACTGGAGCGCCGCGCCCTGGAAAAGAACCGGGATGTTGCCCTCGAAAGCCGCCAGCAGGAGCTCGAAAAGGAGCTCGCGCAGGCCGAAGAAGATGGCGCCACCGATTCCCAGAAGCAGAAGATCAAGCGCGCGGCCGATAACGACCTCGCCAAGATCCGCAAGAATACGGATCGCGAACTCGAGCGCCTGGAAACCATGTGGGATCGCTTCACCAAGCTCAAGGTGGGGGATCTGGAAGGCGATGAAGACCTCTACCGCGAAATGGACGCGCATTACGGCGACTACTTCAAGGCCGCCCGCGGTGCGGAAGCGATCCAGGCCCGGCTGCGTTCCTTCGACCTGCAGGCCGAACATGACCGCCTCGTGGAGGTCATCGAATCGGGTACCGCCCAGCGCAAGGCCCGCGCTCTCAAGCGCATCAAGGTGGTGAACGCCTTCCTGCACTCGGATACCAAGCCCGAATCGATGGTGCTGGATGCCCTCCCGGTGATCCCGCCGGACCTGCGCCCCATGGTGCAGCTGGACGGTGGCCGCTTCGCGACCTCCGACCTCAACGACCTCTACCGCCGCGTGATCAACCGGAATAACCGCCTCAAGCGCATGCTGGACCTGGGTGCTCCGGAAATCATGGTCAATAACGAAAAGCGCATGCTCCAGGAATCCGTGGACGCGCTCTTCGATAACGGCCGGCGCGGGCGCCCGGTGCAGGGCGCGGGCAACCGCCCCCTCAAGTCGCTCTCCGATATGCTCAAGGGCAAGCAGGGCCGCTTCCGCCAGAACCTCCTGGGTAAGCGCGTGGACTACTCGGGCCGCTCCGTGATCGTGGTGGGCCCCACCATGAAGCTGCACCAGTGCGGGCTGCCGCGTGTGATGGCCCTCGAACTGTTCAAGCCCTTCGTGCAAAAGCGCCTGGTGGACCTGGAAATCGCCAAGAATATCAAGGCGTCCAAGCGTTTCATCGACCGCCAGCGCCCCGAAGTGTGGGACGTTCTCGAAGAGGTTATGCGCGAGCACCCGGTGCTCCTCAACCGTGCACCTACCCTGCACCGCCTGGGTATTCAGGCTTTCGAGCCGCTCATGATTGAAGGCAAGGCGATCCGCCTGCACCCGCTGGTGTGCTCCGCCTTCAACGCGGACTTCGACGGCGACCAGATGGCCGTGCACCTCCCGCTTTCCGTGGAAGCCCAGGCCGAGGCGCGCATCCTTATGCTCTCCTCGAATAACATCCTCAAGCCCTCCGACGGGCGCCCCGTGACCATGCCTTCGCAGGACATGGTGATCGGGCTGTTCTACCTGACATCTCAGGTCGACGGCGCCACCGGGGAAGGCCGCTACTTCACCTCCATTGATGAAGCGCAGATGGCCTATGACATGGGCAGTCTTGACCTCAATGCGAAGGTGAAGATTCGTTTCGAAGCGGACGTTGTTCCCCCGCGCGGCTGGAAGGCCCCGGAGAACTTCGAAGAGGGTGACCGGCTGCTGCTGGAAACCACCCTGGGCCGCGCGATCTTCAACGATTCGCTCCCGGTGGACTTCCCCTATGTCAATGAGACCGTCGATAAGAAGGTGCTTGGCGGGATCGTCAATCGCCTGGCCGAACGCTACGAGAAGGTCTACGTGGCCGCCTCGCTGGATGCCCTGAAATCAGCTGGTTTCTACTGGGCCGGGCGCAGCGGTGCCACCATTGCGGTATCGGACGTCGTCGTACCCGAATCGAAGCCGGAAATTTTGGCGGAAGCCGAAAAGAAGGCCGCGGTTATCGAAAACCAGTTCCTCACCGGCCGTATCGAGGACGAGGATCGCCGCCGCGACCTCGTGGACCTCTGGTCGGAAGTGACGGACGCGATCGCCGTGGAGATGCGCGAAAACTTCACCGCGGATAACACCGTGAACCGCATGGTGTCCTCCGGGGCGCGCGGTAACTGGGAACAGGTCCGCCAGATCGCGGGTATGCGCGGCCTGGTAGCCGACCCGAAGGGCGCGATTATTCCCCGCCCGATTACCTCGAATTACCGCGAGGGCCTGTCGGTTCTGGAATACTTCGTGGCGACCCACGGTGCCCGCAAGGGCCTGGCGGATACCGCGCTCCGTACCGCCGACTCCGGGTACCTCACCCGCCGTCTCGTGGACGTGGCGCAGGATGTCATCGTGCGCGAATCCGATTGCGGGACCAGCCGCGGCCTGACCAAGACCATCGCGGAGAAGGGCGCCGACGGCACCCTCATTCCCGATCCGCAGCTGGATACCTCCGTGTACGCTCGCACCCTCGCGAAGGACGTTGTATCCGAGGATGGCGAGGTGCTGGCGGCTGCCGGAACCGATCTGGGCGATGCGATTATCGAGCATCTCATCGAGAATGGCGTGACCCAGGTTTCGGTGCGTTCCGTGCTGACCTGCCAGTCGCGCACCGGTACCTGCGCCAAGTGCTACGGCCGCTCCATGGCCACCGGCAAACTCGTGGATATCGGCGAAGCGGTCGGTATCGTGGCCGCCCAGTCCATTGGTGAACCGGGTACCCAGCTAACGATGCGTACCTTCCACACCGGTGGTTCGGCCTCCGCGGACGACATCACCCAGGGTCTTCCCCGTGTGCAGGAACTCTTCGAAGCCCGTACCCCGAAGGGCGAGGCCCCGATCGCGGAAGCGGCCGGCATCCTCCAGATCGAGGACGGGGAGCGCGTGCGTCGCCTCATTATTCAGCGCGACGACGCCGAAGAGGACCTTGTCTACCAGGTCTCCAAGCGAGCCAAGCTCTTCGTTCCCGAAGGCGGCCACGTCAATGTTGGTCAGCAGCTCGTGGAAGGTAGCGTGGACCCCAAGAAGGTGCTGCGTATTTCCGGGCGCCGGGTGGCTCAGGAACATATCGTTTCCGAAGTGCAGGCGGTGTACCGCTCCCAGGGCGTGGAAATCCACGACAAGCACATCGAGGTCATCGTGCGCCAGATGCTGCGCCGTATTACCGTGCTGGAAGCGGGAACCACGAAGCTGCTCCCGGGCGAACTCGTGGACGTGGCGCGCTTTGAAGATGAGAACCGCGCGGCGATGGCCGAAGGTGGCAAGCCTGCCTCCGGGCGCCCCGAGCTCATGGGTATTACCAAGGCCTCCCTGGCCACGGATTCCTGGCTCTCGGCGGCCTCCTTCCAGGAGACCACCCGCGTCCTCACCGAGGCTGCGCTCAATTCCAAGTCCGATCCGCTCGAGGGCCTCAAGGAAAACGTTATCCTCGGTAAGCTCATCCCGGCCGGTACCGGCCTGGAGACGATGCGCTCGGCCAAGATCGAACCGACTGCCGAAGCTCGGGTGGAGTTCGAAAAGAACAACGGCTTTGCCGCCACCGATTTCGACATGTTCGATGACACCTTCCCGTATACCGACTTCCAAGAGTTCGATCTCGGAGCCGGCTACGGAATGTTCTCCTAAATAAGTTCCCCGGTAGCGGGGGAGTTCCCAGCGGGGCGGCCACGGTGTGGCCGCCCCGCTGCGGCGTCGTCGTAAAAAGAAGTGCCGGGGCGGGCCCGCAGCCCGTGTGTTTCCTAACACCTCAGCCCGCGAAGCTTTGACGGCTCCTCGCATTAACCGCTATTCTTGTTTAGGTTGCCTGTTTGCGGGTCTGTTGTGGCGGCCCTCGGCCGTCCCGTAATGAGCGGTGTGCGTTCGGGCAGATTTGGCAAACGTTATAATATTCATCTGTCTATCAGGAGAAGTAGTGCCTACAATTCAGCAGCTGGTCCGCGAGGGCCGCGCGAAGAAGAAGCGCGCTCCTAAGCGCCCGGCGCTTAAGGGGAGCCCCCAGCGTCGTGGGGTGTGCACCCGCGTGTTCACCACCACCCCCAAGAAACCGAACTCTGCACTCCGTAAGGTTGCCCGTGTTCGCCTGTCCTCCGGCATTGAAGTGACGGCGTACATCCCCGGTGAAGGTCACAACCTGCAGGAACACTCCATCGTCCTCGTTCGCGGCGGTGGCGTGAAGGACCTCCCCGGTGTGCGGTACAAGATCGTCCGCGGCGCCCTTGACACCCAGGGCGTGAAGAGCCGCAACCAGGCTCGTTCCCGTTACGGCGCCAAGAAGGAGAAGAAGTAATGCCTCGTAAGGGTCCGGTTAAGAAGCGTCCGCTGGTTAGCGATCCGGTTTACAATTCCCAGCTGGTGACCCAGCTGGTCAACCGCGTCCTCGTGGATGGCAAGAAGTCCCTGGCGCAGTCCATCGTCTACGGCGCGATGGAAGGCGTGGCGGAAAAGTCCGGGCAGGATGCCCTGGCGGTTCTCAAGCGCGCTATGGATAACATTCGTCCGCAGCTGGAAGTGCGTTCCCGCCGTGTTGGTGGCGCCACCTACCAGGTGCCGGTGGAAGTCAAGGCTGGCCGTTCCACGGCCCTCGGCCTGCGCTGGCTGGTGGAATTCGCGCGCCAGCGCCGCGAAAACACTATGACGGAACGTCTCCTCAACGAAATCCTCGATGCCTCCAACGGCCTTGGTGGTGCTGTGAAGCGCCGCGAGGATACCCACCGCATGGCGGAAGCCAATAAGGCCTTCGCCCACTACCGCTGGTAATCACCAGGGTTATCTGACCCGCGATATAGAAGAGAGCGAAAAGTGGCACAAGAAGTGCTTACGGACCTTTCTAAGGTTCGCAATATCGGCATCATGGCGCACATTGATGCCGGCAAAACAACGACCACCGAACGCATCCTGCTCTACACCGGCATCAACCACAAGCTGGGTGAAACCCATGACGGCGCCTCGACGACCGACTGGATGGAACAGGAAAAGGAACGCGGCATTACGATTACGTCTGCCGCTGTGACCGCGTTCTGGAAGGGTACGCAGTTCAATATCATCGACACCCCCGGCCACGTTGATTTCACCGTGGAAGTGGAGCGGTCCCTGCGCGTGCTGGACGGCGCCATCGCGGTGTTCGACGGTAAGGAAGGCGTGGAGCCGCAGTCGGAAACCGTGTGGCGCCAGGCTGATAAGTACCACGTGCCGCGTATTTGCCTCATCAACAAGATGGATAAGTTGGGGGCCAACTTCGACTTCTCCGTCCAGACCATTCGGGATCGCCTCGGCGCCCACCCGACGGTCATCACCTTCCCGATCGGCGCGGAGAATGACTTCTCCGGCGTGGTGGACGTTCTCAAGATGAAGGCGATCCGCTTCCCCGAAAAGGACGCCCAGGGTAATGACACCTGGGGCGCCGTGGTGGTGGAAGAGGATATCCCCGCGGAACTGCAGGCCAAGGCCGAAGAACTGCGCATGGCCGCCATGGAAGATGCCGCCGAAGCCTCCGATGAACTCATGGAGAAGTACCTCGAGGACGGCGAGCTGAGCACCGAGGATATGATCAAGGGTCTGCGTATCCGCACCATCGCCTCGGAAATCTACCCCGTGTACGCCGGTTCGGCCTACAAGAACAAGGGTATTCAGCCCGCGCTGGACGGCGTGGTGAACTTCCTGCCCGCCCCGATTGACGTTCCCGCTATCAAGGGCTTCAAGCCGGGTCACGAAGAAGACGGCGAAACCGAAGAACGCCACCCGAGCGAGAACGAACCGTTCTCCGCGCTGGCCTTCAAGATTGCGGTGCACCCCTTCTACGGCAAGCTCACCTACATCCGCGTGTACTCCGGTAAGGTCTCGGCCGGCACCCAGGTGCTCAACTCGGTCAAGGGCCGCAAGGAGCGCGTGGGCAAGATGTTCCAGATGCACTCCAATAAGGAAAACCCTGTCGAAGAAGCGCATGCCGGGCATATTTACGCGTTCATTGGGCTGAAGGACACCACCACCGGTGATACCCTCTGCGCCCAGGACGCCCCGATTATTCTTGAGTCCATGTCCTTCCCGGAGCCCGTGATTCACGTGGCGATTGAGCCGAAGTCGAAGGGTGACCAAGAAAAGCTTTCCGTGGCTATTCAGAAGCTCGCGGAAGAGGATCCGACCTTCACGGTTCGTCAGGATGAGGAAACCGGCCAGACCGTTATCGGCGGTATGGGCGAACTCCACCTCGATATCCTCGTCGACCGTATGAAGCGTGAGTTCAAGGTTGATGCGAACGTCGGTGCTCCGATGGTTGCCTACCGCGAGACGATCCGCAAGAAGGTCGATAGCGTCGAATACACCCATAAGAAGCAGACGGGTGGTTCGGGCCAGTTCGCACGTGTCATCGTTACGTTTGAGCCGCTTGACTCCAACGAAGACGGCGATACTTACGAATTTGTCAACGCCGTGACCGGTGGTCGCGTTCCGCGTGAATACATCCCGTCTGTTGATCAGGGTATCCAGGAAGCCATGCAGAATGGTGTCCTCGCCGGGTTCCCGGTGGTGGGCGTCAAGGCCACCCTGGAAGACGGCGCTTATCACGACGTCGACTCCTCGGAGCTGGCGTTCAAGATCGCGGGTAACCAGGTGTTCAAGGAAGGCGCACGCCGCGCCAACCCGGTGCTCCTGGAGCCCATCATGGACGTGGAAGTCCGCACCCCGGAAGAGTACATGGGCGACGTTATCGGCGACCTGAACTCCCGGCGCGGTATGATCAAGTCCATGGAGGATGCGACGGGCGTCAAGATCGTGCGCGCCAACGTGCCGCTGAGCGAAATGTTCGGCTACGTTGGTGACCTGCGGTCGAAGACCCAGGGGCGCGCGGTGTATTCCATGCAGATGGATTCCTACGCCGAGGTCCCGAAGGCCGTTGCGGAACAGATCATCGCGGAATCTCGTGGTGAATAGTCGCCGGTTTCGTTTACAATAGGTAACTGTTCGGAACAGACCGGATTATGCGCGAGCATCATCCACATAGCTGTAAGTAATTTCTAGAGTCCCAGGAGGGCCCAGTGGCGAAGGCCAAGTACGATAAGTCCAAGCCGCATATGAACATTGGCACCATCGGTCACGTCGATCACGGAAAGACGACCACGACCGCTGCTATCACCAAGGTTCTGTCGGATAAGTACCCGGATCTGAACGAGTACACCCCGTTCGATCAGGTTGACAACGCTCCCGAAGAGCGCCAGCGCGGTATTACCATCAACGTGTCCCACGTGGAATACCAGACCGAGAAGCGTCACTACGCACACGTTGACGCCCCCGGCCACGCGGACTACATCAAGAACATGATCACCGGTGCGGCCCAGATGGACGGCGCGATCCTCGTGGTTGCGGCGACCGACGGCCCGATGGCCCAGACCCGCGAGCACGTGCTGCTCGCCCGTCAGGTTGGCGTGCCCCAGATCATCGTTGCTCTCAACAAGTCCGATATGGTTGACGACGAAGAGCTGCTCGAACTCGTGGAAATGGAAGTTCGTGAACTTCTGTCCTCGCAGGATTACCCGGGCGATGACCTCCCGGTCGTGAAGATCTCCGCTCTCAAGGCGCTGGAAGGCGATCCGAAGTGGGTTGCTTCCATCGAAGAGCTCATGGACCAGGTGGACAACTACTTCGAGGATCCGGTGCGCGACACCGACAAGCCGTTCCTCATGCCGATTGAGGACGTCTTCACCATTACCGGCCGCGGCACCGTGGTTACCGGCCGTGTGGAGCGCGGTATCCTCAACCTCAACGAGGAAGTGGAAATTCTCGGTATCCGCGATACCCAGAAGACCACCGTCACCGGTATCGAAATGTTCCACAAGCAGATGGACTACGCCGAAGCCGGCGAAAACTGCGGTCTGCTGCTCCGCGGCACCAAGCGTGAAGATGTTGAGCGCGGCCAGGTTGTGGCCAAGCCCGGCACCATCACCCCGCACACCCAGTTCGAAGCTCAGGTCTACGTGCTGAAGAAGGAAGAAGGCGGCCGTCACAACCCGTTCTTCTCCAACTACCGCCCGCAGTTCTACTTCCGCACCACGGACGTCACCGGCGTCATCACGCTGCCCGAAGGCACCGAGATGGTTATGCCCGGCGACAACACCGAGATGTCGGTTGAGCTCATCCAGCCCATCGCCATGGAAGAGGGCCTCGGCTTCGCTATCCGCGAGGGCGGCCACACCGTTGGTTCAGGGCGCGTCACCAAGATCATCAAGTAACTTTTGATGCATCTGGGCGCAGCTACCCGGTATCCGGGTAACTGAGCAAAACGTCCGCCGTGAGGCGGGAAGGGACCCTAGCATTGCGCTAGGGTCCCTTTGTATTTGCACGACGACGCAGAACTTGGCAGAGTGGCGCTATGGCTCTTGAGGATGTGTATAAGAAAATCGGCTTTTCCGCTGGTACGGCGGGCAACGCAACTCAGGCGGGCAGCGGTGCCCCAGCCGCGGTGCTCTGGGATATGGACGGCACCCTGGTGGATTCTGAAGAGGAGTGGGCCCGGGTATCCGGGAATGTGGTGCGTTCCCACGGTGGAATCTGGACCGATGAGGATGTGCTGGCTATCCGCGGTGCGGATACCATCGCGCACGGGCGGCGCATGATGGCAGCGGTGCGCCGCGGCGGGGGAGAAGTGGACCCCTGGAAAATGTTCGCGGAAGTGCTGCGGGCCATGGCCGATCATATGGCCGATGCGGAACTTATTGACGGGGCGGCTGAGCTCCTCGATGCTTTCTCCGCGGCCGGCATCCCGCAGGCACTCGTTACGGCCACCCCGGGGCGCCCGGTGGAAATCTTCCTGGCCGGGCCGGGCAGCCGGCTGGAGGCGGCGGTTACCGGGGACGATGACGTCCCCGGTAAACCGAATCCCGCACCCTACCTCCTGGGTGCGCAGCGCCTTGGCGTTCCTATTGAGAGCTGCCTAGCTTTTGAGGATTCCGGGCCCGGACTGGCCGCGGCCCGCAGCGCCGGCGCTTTCACCGTGGATGTGGGGGAGTTCCCCCTGGCTGAACTCGCGGCGCTACTTTAGCTGGTAGCCATATTGCAGTCCGCGGTTCTGCGGGGCCGCGGCTTTGCTCTAGCGCGCTGCCGCGCAGCCCACCCGCTAGAAGGACGTGATAACCACGCGCCCAATCCCGGCGTGATGATCGACCATCGCCTTGTAGGTCGCGTCGATATCATCGAGGGCAATCTCCGTGGCAACAAGGTCATCCAGGTGGAGGCGGCCCTGCTGGTAGAACTCCACGTACTGGGGGATATCCGTCTTAATATCGGTATTCCCCATGTACACCGCGTGGATATGGCGCCGGTGCACGAAGAATTCATTGAGCGGATTAATGGTCCACTCCATCTCCGGCTTGAAGACCCCGGCTACGTACACGTCCCCACCCTGGCGGGTGGCGGCGATGGCCGTCTCCATCGTGGGCACGATGCCGAGCGCCTCGAAGGACTTATCCACCCCGCGCCCCTCGGTTGCGGCGAAGATCTGCTTGATAACATCCCGGTCCCCCGCGTTCACGAAGTGGGTCATCCCGAATTTCTTTCCGAATTCTTCCTTCTCTGGGTTGGTATCCACCCCGATAATCCGGCTGGCCCCGGCAATGCGGGCGCCGTTGACGATGCTCAGGCCCACTCCGCCCAAGCCCACCACCGCCACGGTGTCACCCGGGCGTACCCGCGCGGTATTGAGAGCTGCACCCGCGCCGGTAATGACCGCGCAGCCGATCACGCAGGCCTGCGGGAAAGGCATGTCCGGGTTGATCTTCGCGATCTGGTGTTCGTGCACGAGCGCCTGCTCCGCGAAGCCGGCAATACCGTAGGTCTGGAAAATCGGTTCGCCGTTCCGGCTCAGCCGCGGGGCTTCGTCCGGCCCGCGCAGTGTTTCCTCCGGGAATTCGCATTCGTACATGCGCGATTCGCGGCAGGCCCGGCAGTGCCCGCAATACTGGATGAGGGAGGCGACCACGTGGTCACCGACCTTGATTTCCTTCACGTCCGGGCCGACGGCGGTGACCACGCCGGCGGCTTCGTGCCCGAGCACCTGCGGGAAGGGGAAACCGAAATTGGTGGTGGAGAGCGTGAGATCCGAGCGGCACAGGCCGGAAGCCTTGACGTCGAAAAGTACCTCGCGCCCGATGGGTTCGGCAATCTCGATATCTTCGATGGTGAACCCGCCGCCCACAGAATTGACTACTGCTGCTTTCATGCTTACTCCTTTCCTGAAAGCGAGGAGAGGAACTCCACCGCGGAGATTCCCTCCGGGAGAAGAATCGACTGGATATTGGCGAATTCGCGTACCCCTTCGTAGCCCATCTCGCGCCCGAAACCGGAGCGCTTGACACCGCCGAAAGGCATGCCGGCGGGAACAGCGGGAACCGGGGAGTTAATGGCAACGGTGCCGGTATCTACCCGGGCGGCAACGCGCGCGGCATGCGCAACGTCTACCGAATGAACCGTTCCGCCCAGCCCGTAGCACGAATCATTAGCCAGTCGGATCGCCTCTTCTTCCGAGGATACCCGGTACACGCTCCAGACCGGCCCGAAAATCTCCTCGTAGAAGACGGGGTTATCCCGCTCCACGTTTTCGAGCAGGGTGGGCTGCACCCAGGTATCTCCTTCGGGAACAATATGGCCCAGGGGAGTGGCGCTCGCCCCGCCTTCGATAGCCCGCCGAATCTGATCGTTGACCGTGGCGGCCTGTTCGCGGGACGACATCGGCGGCACGGTGGTGTCTGCCGCTGCCGGGTCCCCGGGCCGCAGTTGCGCGGTGCTTTCCTTGAGGCCGGTAACGAAACGGTCGTAGAGCGCATCGGGAACGATCATGCGTTTGGGGGAGGCGCATACCTGGCCGGCATTGAAGCAGCGTCCCATAATTGCCAGCTGGATGGTGGCCTCAATATCGGCGTCGTCCAAAACAATAAAGGGATCGGAACCACCCAGTTCCATGACGGATTTCTTCAGGTGCCGGGACGCGAGCTGCGCGATTTTCGCTCCCGCAGCTTCTGAGCCGGTGAGCGTAACAATGCGTACCCGGTCGTCGCTGATGAGCCGCTCCACCTGCGCGTGGGTCGCGTAGAGATTTTGCCATACCCCGCGCGGTAGCCCGGCATCGTAGAGCACCTGGACAATCGCTGCAGCGCATTGCGGCAGAATCGACGCGTGCTTGAGGATAACTGTATTGCCGCAGAGCATTGCGGGCGCGAAACCGCGAATGGCCTGGTAGTACGGGAAGTTCCACGGTTCAATTTCGACGACGACGCCCTCCGGGCGATAGTCAATATAGCCTTCAAAAGGTGCGGCGGTGGAGCTGACAGGGCGCGGAGCTAAAATATTTTCCGCTTCATCAGCGAGCCAGCGCAGCATTGTTGGAACGGTGCCGCCGGCTTCCCCGGTGGCTTCCCCAATGAGTTTGCCCATTTCCAGGGTGGCCAGCGCCCCCAGTTCGCTCGCGCGTTCTTCCGCGATATCCGCGGCGCGGCGCAAAATAGCGGCGCGTTCGGCGATAGAGGTGCGGCTCCACGTCTGGAATGTTTCGTGAGCCAGCTCGAGGGCCTTATCCACCTCGTCGTCGGTGGCATAGGGGAATTCGGCGAGCACCTCACCGGTATAGGGATTAGTTGATCGATAGGACATCTTTGTCTACCTCCTCGGTATGGTGGATGATCACCCGCCCGCGGCAACCGCACCGCTGAGCGACGTAGATCACTTAAGGCCATGCTAGGTGGTGGCGGCATCCGGGGCAAGGGTGGGGCGACGGCGCCGCTGGCGGCCCGCGTGGCCGAGAGTCCGGGAGGCTGCGGCGTCGTCGTACTGCGACGTGAAGCGCTTCACCGCAACCGTTTCTTGCACGAAACGCGGCCTTTCGGTAAAATTTTTACCCGTGCCGGCAGGCCTTCGGGCTTGCTGGGAATGAGAAACGGCGCACGTTCGCCGTGAAAGTCTTGAAAGTACGCCGAAGTTTTTGGCATACTTAACAAGTTGCTCGGATTACGAGCGAAGGAACTTAATCGGTTACCCAACGCCGATTATCGTATAAAGGGTTCTCCGTAACCTCACATAGGGCATGGCTACTAGATTTACCTCCGGTACGACACGCCCGAGTGCGGGTACCGGGCACCGAAGCTAAAGAGAGGTAGACGCGCCATGGCGGGACAGAAGATCCGCATTCGGCTGAAGTCATATGACCACGAGGTCATTGATAGCGCGGCCAAGAAGCTCGTCGATGAAGTTGCGCGTACCGGCGCGACCGTGGTGGGACCCGTCCCGCTGCCGACGGAAAAAAACGTTTTTTGCGTTATCCGCTCGCCCCACAAGTACAAGGACTCCCGCGATCACTTTGAGATGCGCACACACAAGCGCCTTATTGACATCGTGGATCCCACCCTGAAGACGATTGACAGCCTGCGCCGTCTCGATCTTCCGGCTGACGTCAACGTGGAAATCAAGCTCTGAGGTAATACGCAATGAACTCCAAGCAAGCTGTTGCCAGCAAGCCCGTGAAGGCGTTGCTGGGCACGAAGCTGGGGATGACCCAGCTCTGGGATGAGGACGGGCGCCTCCTTCCCATTACCGTTGTGCGCGTGGGCACCAATGTGGTGACCCAGGTTCGCACCCCCGAGGTTGACGGCTATTCCGCCGTGCAGCTCGCCTCGGGCGATGAAAAGACGAAGAACGTCACCAAGCCACTCCAGGGCCACTTCGCTAAGGCCGGTGTTACGCCGCGTAAGAAGCTGGCGGAAATCCGCACCCCCGATGCCAGTGAATACACGCTCGGGCAGGAACTGACCGCGGATATCTTCGAAGCCGGTCAGTCCGTTGACGTTATCGGTACCTCCCGCGGTAAGGGCTTCGCCGGTGTGATGAAGCGTCACGGCTTCGCCGGTGTGTCGGCCTCCCACGGTGCGCACCGCAACCACCGCAAGCCCGGTTCCATCGGCGCCTGCGCCACCCCCTCGCGCGTCTTCAAGGGTCTGCGCATGGCTGGTCGCATGGGTCAGGACCGCGTCACGGTGCAGAATCTGTCCATCCACTCCGTTGACCTCGAGAACGGCCTGTTGCTCGTGGTTGGCGCCATCCCCGGTGCAAAGGGTGGCTCGGTTGTGGTCCGCACGTCCGTGAAGGGAGCCTAACAATGGCAGACTTCAAGATTGACGTTCTCGATGAAACCGGCAAGGTGACCTCGCAGGCCACCCTCCCGGCTCAGCTCTTTGATCTCGACTTCAATATGGCGCTGGTCCACCAGGTCGTTAACGCGCAGCAAGCTGCCGCTCGCCTGGGTACCCACGCCACGAAGACCCGCGGTCAGGTGTCCGGCGGCGGCAAGAAGCCGTGGCGCCAGAAGGGGACCGGCCGGGCCCGCCAGGGTTCGATCCGCGCTCCGCAGTGGGTCGGTGGCGGCGTTGTCCACGGCCCGCAGCCGCGTGACTACTCGCAGCGCACCCCCAAGAAGATGATTGCGGCCGCGCTGCTGCAGTCCCTCTCGGATCGGGCTCGCCACGAGCGTATTCACGCCGTGACCGCTTTTGTTGCCGATGAGACCCCGTCCACCAAGGCGGCACGTGCGCTCATCGAGAAGATGAACGAGGGGCGCAAGGCGCTCGTCGTGGTCCAGCGTGAAGATGATGCCTCGGTGCTCTCCGTGCGCAACCTCCCGCAGATCCACGTCCTCTACGTTGATCAGCTCAATAGCTACGACGTTCTTGCTGCTGACGACGTCATCTTCACCGAAGCCGCGCTCGGCGCGTTCGTGGAGAAGAACACCAAGAAGGATGAGAAGTAATGACTGAGAACGGTAACTTCTGGAATAAGAACCCGCACGATGTCATCCTCGCCCCGGTGATGTCGGAGAAGAGCGCGCTGCTCGAAGAACAGGGTAAGTACACCTTCTTCGTTGATCCGCGTTCGAATAAGACCGAAATCAAGCAGGCCGTCGAAGCGATTTTTGGCGTCAAGGTTGCCTCCGTCAATACGCAGAACCGCCAGGGCAAGACCCGGCGTACGCGCAACGGCATCGGGCGGCGCAAGAATACCAAGCGGGCCATCGTCACCTTGCGTGAAGGCTCCATCGACATCTACGGCGAAATCGTCTAATAGGCGATTCGAGGAACTGAGGAATAAGAACTCATGGGAATTCGTAAGTACAAGCCGACGACCCCGGGTCGTCGCGGTGCGAGCGTTGCCGACTTCGCCGAGATCACTCGTTCGACCCCGGAGAAGTCCCTCGTTCGTCCCCTGAAGAAGACCGGTGGGCGTAACAACCAGGGACGCATCACCACCCGTCACAAGGGCGGCGGGCACAAGCGCCAGTACCGTCTCATCGACTTCCGTCGCTGGGATAAGGACGGCGTGCCGGCCAAGGTTGCGCACATCGAATACGATCCGAACCGCACCGCGCGCATTGCGCTGCTCCACTTCGTTGACGGCGAGAAGCGTTACATCGTTGCTCCCCGCGGCGTGAAGCAGGGCGATCTCATCGAAACCGGTCCGAACGCGGATATCAAGCCCGGCAACAACCTGCCGCTGCGCAATATCCCGCTCGGTACCACGGTGCACAATGTGGAACTCAAGCCGCTGGGCGGGGCAAAGATCGCCCGCAGCGCCGGCGCTTCCGTGCAGTTGGTTGCCCGCGAAGGCAAGTACGCGCAGCTGCGTATGCCCTCCGGCGAAATCCGTAACGTGGACGTGCGTTGCCGCGCCACCGTCGGTGAAGTCGGCAATGCCGAGCAGGCGAATATCAACTGGGGTAAGGCCGGCCGTATGCGCTGGAAGGGCGTGCGCCCGACCGTCCGCGGTGTCGTTATGAACCCGGTGGACCACCCGCACGGTGGTGGTGAAGGTAAGACGTCCGGTGGGCGCCATCCCGTTAGCCCGTGGGGCAAGAAGGAAGGCCGTACCCGCCGTCCGAACAAGGCCAGCGACAAGCTCATCGTGCGCCGTCGCAAGACCGGCAAGAAGCGCTGAGGAAGGATTAGCTGATGCCCCGCAGTTTGAAGAAGGGTCCGTTCGTCGACGAGCACCTCTACAAGAAGGTCGACGAGCAGAACGAGAAGAACACCAAGAACGTAATCAAGACCTGGTCGCGTCGGTCGGTTATCACCCCCGATTTCCTGGGTCACACCTTTGCAGTGCACGATGGACGCAAGCATGTGCCGGTATTCATTACCGAATCCATGGTTGGCCACAAGCTCGGGGAGTTCGCCCCGACCCGCACCTTCCGCGGGCACGACAAGGACGACCGAAAGGGCCGCCGGCGCTAAGCCGGGGCCTCGAGCGAGAGAGTAAGGCAGAACTATGGAAGCAAAGGCGCAGGCGCGCTTCGTGCGCGTGTCGCCCATGAAGGCCCGTCGTGTCGTGGACACCATCCGCGGCCGGCGCGCCCTGGACGCTATTGACGTACTGCAGTTCGCACCGTTTGCGGCCGCCACTCCGGTTCGTAAGATCGTGGAGTCGGCCATCGCCAACGCGCGCTACGCCGCCGAGCAGGCGGGGGAGCGTTTCGATGAGTCTGAGCTGTTCATCGGCGAGATTTACGCCGATGAAGGCCCGACGATGAAGCGTATCCAGCCGCGTGCCCAGGGCCGGGCGAACCGCATCAACAAGCGGACGAGTCACATCACCGTTATCGTTACCGACGAGAAGCCCAAGACCAAGAACCAGAGGAGGGCCCGCTAGTGGGACAGAAAGTCAACCCTATTGGGTTCCGTCTCGGCATCACGACCGACCACCGCTCCAAGTGGTTCGCTGATTCCACCAAGAAGGGGCAGCGCTACTCGGACTACGTCCTCGAAGATGTCAAAATCCGTGACATGATCGAAAAGACGCTTGAGCGCGCCGGTATTTCCAGCGTGCATATCGAGCGCCGCGCCGAGCGCGTGGTTGTGGATATCCACACCGCTCGCCCCGGCATCGTCATTGGCCGGCGCGGTGCGGAAGCTGATCGCCTCCGCGCTGATCTGGAGAAGCTGACCGGCAAGGCCGTGCAGCTCAATATTCTCGAAGTGAAGAACCCGGAAGCTGACGCCCAGCTCGTGGCGCAGGGTATCGCGGAACAGCTCGCCTCGCGCGTGTCCTTCCGCCGCGCCATGCGCAAGGGTATCCAGTCCGCCGAGCGCGCCGGTGCCAAGGGCATCCGCGTGCAGTGCTCGGGCCGTCTGGGTGGCGCCGAAATGTCGCGTAGCGAGTTCTACCGCGAAGGGCGCGTGCCGCTGCACACCCTGCGCGCGAATATCAACTACGGTTTCTACGAAGCGCGTACCACCTTCGGCCGCATCGGCGTGAAGGTGTGGATCTACCGCGGTGATCTGACCGACGCTGAGTACTATCGCAGCCTCGCGGAAGCTCCGCGCGGTGGGCGCGGGGGCCGTTCGGATCGTCGCGGGCGCCGCGGCGCCGGTCGCGGTCGTGGTGGCCAGCGTGGGGAAGCCCGCAGCGAACAGGCTCAGAGCCCGGCGGCCGGAGCCGAAGCTCCGGTGTCCGCGCCGGAATCAACCGGAACGGAGGCATAACTCATGCTGATTCCTCGTCGTACTAAATGGCGCAAGCAGCACCGTCCGCACCGTAAGGGTATGGCCAAGGGCGGAACTCAGCTGGCTTTCGGTGAATACGGCATCCAGGCGCTTGAGCCGGCCTACATCACCAATCGTCAAATTGAAGCAGCCCGTATTGCCATGACGCGTCACGTCAAGCGTGGCGGCAAGATCTGGATCAACATCTTCCCGGATCGCCCGCTCACCAAGAAGCCGCTTGGCGTGCGTATGGGTTCGGGTAAGGGCCCGGTGGAAACCTGGGTTGCTAATATCAAGCCCGGCCGTGTCATGTTCGAAATGGCCGGCGTGGATGAGGCTCTCGCCCGTGAGGCCATGAGCCGCGCCCAGCACAAGCTGCCCATCAAGACCCGCTTTATCACCCGTGAGGAGGTTGAGTAATGGCTAAGGGACTGACCACCGCGGAACTCGACGCGATGACCGACGCGGAGCTTCTCGAGAAGCTTGCCGAGTCGAAGAAGGAACTGTTCAACCTCCGCTTCTCGGCGGTGACTCACCGCCTGGAGGACAGTGGCCGCCTGCGGGAAGTTCGTCGCGAGATTGCTCGCATTTACACCATTAAGAGCGAGCGGGAGAAGAACATTCGAACCGCTCCGGCCGCTCAGTAAGTGAGGATGAGATGAGCGAGAACGCAAGCACCGAAACACGTAATCATCGCAAGTCGCTGCGCGGCTACGTGGTCTCCGACAAAATGGACAAGACCGTTGTTGTTGAAGTTGAAGATCGCGTAAAGCACCCGCTATACGGTAAAGTTATTACCCGCACCAAGCGAGTGAAGGCGCACGACGAAAATAACGAAGTTCGCGTAGGCGATTTGGTTTCCATTATGGAAACCCGCCCGCTCTCCGCGACCAAGCACTTCCGGGTCGTTACGATCATCGAGAAGGCGAAGTAGTTAGGGCTTTCCTAGCTTGAGCGAATGTGACCGGCCTGAACGCAGGCGGCCCTCGCATGTGGGCCAAAGGCGTTTGGGCCGGCGCAGTTCGCGCGAACCCATTCGTTCGGCAAGGCTCGAATCCGAGAACCGGCACGACAATAGGAGATAGAAACACATGATCCAGCAGGAGACGCGGCTTAGCGTCGCCGATAACACCGGTGCCAAGGAACTTTTGTGCATCCGCGTGCTCGGCGGCTCCGGCCGGCGCTACGCCGGAATTGGTGACACCATCGTCGCCACCGTCAAGGATGCTATTCCGGGCGGAAACGTAAAGAAGGGCGACGTCGTCAAGGCGGTCGTCGTCCGTGCAGTTAAGGAAACGCGCCGCAAGGACGGGTCCTACATCAAGTTCGACGAAAACGCAGCCGTGCTGTTGAAGAACGACGGCGAACCCCGCGGCACCCGTATCTTCGGGCCCGTTGGGCGTGAGCTTCGCGACGCGAAGTTCATGCGCATCATTTCGCTGGCTCCGGAGGTGATCTAATGGCGAAGATTAAGAAGGATGATCTCGTCCAGGTGATCGCCGGGCGCGATAAGGGTATGCAGGGGCGCGTGCTTTCCGTTGATACCAAGCGTGATCGCGTCATCGTGGAGGGCGTCCAGCGCGTGAAGAAGCACGTGCGCGTGGGGCAGACCTCGCGGGGCGGCACCACCGGCGGTATTGAAACCGTTGAAGCACCGATTCACATTTCGAACGTTGCCCTCGTTCACGATGGCAAGCCGATTCGCGTGGGCTACCGCGAGGTAGAGGTGGAGCGCGACGGCAAGAAGAAGATTGTCCGTGAGCGCATCGGACGCCGCGGCGGGAAGGAAATCGAACTGTGAGCGATACCCCCCGTCTCAAGGTGAAGTACCGGGAACACATCATCCCGGAACTCCAGGAAGAATTTAAGTACGTCAATGTCAACCAGGTTCCCAAGATCGTCAAGGTCGTGGTGAATATGGGCGTGGGTGATGCTGCGCGTGACTCCAAGGTGCTCGACGGCGCCGTCGCCGATATGACGGCGATTACCGGCCAGAAGCCGATGATCACCAAGGCCAAGAAGTCCATCGCGCAGTTTAAGCTGCGTGAAGGCCAGGCCATCGGGTGCTTCGTTACCATCCGCGGTGACCGCATGTGGGAATTCCTTGACCGGCTTATTTCCACCGCGCTGCCGCGTATCCGCGACTTCCGCGGCCTTTCGCCCAAGCAGTTTGACGGCAACGGGAACTACACCTTCGGTCTGACCGAACAGACCGTGTTCCACGAGATCGACCAGGACAAGATTGATCGCGTGCGCGGTATGGACATCACCGTGGTGACCTCTGCCGGGAGCGACGACGAAGGGCGCGCTCTTCTCAAGCATCTCGGATTCCCCTTCAAGGAGGCCTAAATATGGCAAAGACCGCTCTGAAGCAAAAGGCCGCCGGTAAGCAGAAGTTCGCCGTTCGTGCGTACACCCGTTGCAACCGGTGCGGCCGTCCGCATTCCGTTTACCGCAAGTTCGGCCTGTGCCGTATTTGCCTGCGTGAGTTGGCCCTGCGCGGCGAACTCCCCGGTGTTAAGAAGTCCAGCTGGTAAAGACTACGTCGCAGGTCCATCGGAAACCGCGACGAGGAAGGGCCACAGCCCAAAATGACAATGACTGACCCAATCGCAGACATGCTGACGCGTCTGCGTAACGCCAATTCGGCGTTCCATGAGTCGGTGTCTATGCCGTACTCCAAGATTAAGTCCCATATTGCGGACATCTTGAAGCGCGAAGGCTACATCGACTCCTACGAGGTGGAGAGCGCCCAGGTGGGCAAGACTCTCACCCTCACGTTGAAGTACGGATCGAACCGTGAGCGCGCCCTCGCTGGCGTCCGGCGCATCTCCAAGCCGGGCCTGCGCGTTTACGCGAAGTCCACGAACCTGCCGCGCGTTCTTGACGGCCTGGGTGTGGCTATTTTGTCCACCTCCTCCGGCCTCATGACGGACCGCGAGGCCAAGGATAAGGGCGTTGGCGGGGAAGTCCTCGCCTACGTCTGGTAATGGGAAGTAGGTGCAATAATGTCTCGAATTGGTAGGCTTCCCATCGCTATCCCCGGCGGCGTCGACGTGTCGGTTTCCGGCCAGGACGTCACCGTCAAGGGCCCCAAGGGTCAGCTCGCGCTCTCCGTGGCCGAGCCGATCGCGGTCAATGTTGATGACAATACGGTTCTGGTGACCCGGCCCAATGACGAGCGCGAATCGCGTTCGCTGCACGGCCTGACCCGCACCCTCGTCGCGAATATGATCGAGGGCGTCACCAACGGGTACACCAAGGCGATGGAAATCGTCGGAACCGGTTACCGCGTGGTCGCCAAGGGTTCTGATCTTGAATTCTCGCTGGGCTACTCCCACACGATTCTTTTCGAAGCTCCCGAAGGTATCACCTTCACGGTGACGACCCCGACCAAGTTCACGGTCTCGGGTATCGATAAGCAGCTCGTGGGCGAAACCGCCGCGAAGATTCGCAAGCTTCGTAAGCCCGAACCCTACAAGGGTAAGGGCGTCAAGTACGCGGACGAAGTTATTCGTCGCAAGGCTGGAAAGGCTGGTAAGTGATGGCTGTTACCATCAAGGGCAAGGGCAAGTACATCGCTCGTGCGCGCCGCCACTTCCGGTTGCGCAAGCGTATTTCCGGTACCGCCGCGCGGCCGCGTCTCGTGGTTTCGCGTTCCAACCGTCATATTTACGCCCAGGTTATCGACGACGTCGTGGGCCGCACTCTCGCGGCCGCCTCGTCCTACGAGGCTGACCTGCGCGAAGCGGAGGGTACCAAGACAGAAATCGCGCGGAAGGTCGGCGAACGCGTCGGTCAGCGCGCCAAGGACGCTGGGATCAGCGCCGTGGTCTTCGACCGCGGTGGCAACCAGTACCACGGTCGCGTTGCAGCTGTCGCCGAAGGTGCGCGCGAAGCAGGACTCGATTTCTAACGGCTGAGGAAAGGCAGAGGAAAATGGCTGCAGAGCAGCAGGATCCGGCCCAGAACGGCCGGGAAAATCGCAACGAAGGTCGTCGCGGCCGCCGCGACAACCGTCGTGAGAACCGCCGCGACAACCGTCGCGGTGAAGAAAAGAACGCTTATATCGAGCGCGTGGTGACCATTAACCGCGTTGCGAAGACGGTCAAGGGTGGCCGCCGGATGTCCTTCACCGCTCTCGTGGTGGTGGGCGATGGCAACGGCCTCGTGGGTGTCGGCTACGGCAAGGCCCGCGAAGTTCCCGCCGCTATCGCCAAGGGTACCGAGGAAGCGAAGAAGAACTTCTTCCGCATTCCGCGTATCGCGCGGACCATCCCGCACGTGGTGCAGGGCGAAGACGCCGCCGGCGTTGTGCTGCTGCGTCCGGCCGCTCCCGGTACCGGCGTTATCGCCGGTGGCCCGGTGCGCGCCATTATGGAGTGCGCGGGTATTCACGATGTGCTCTCCAAGTCGCTCGGTTCCTCGAACGCGATCAATATCGTGCACGCCACCGTGGCTGCCCTCAAGCAGCTTGAGCAGCCCGAAGCGGTTGCCGCCCGGCGTGGGCTCCCGATCGAGCGCGTTGTCCCCGAAGCTATGCTGCGGGCCCGCGCCGAAGCGGAAGCTAAGGAACGCGAGATCGAAGAGGCCGAAGCCGCCAAGGCGGAAAATGAGGCCGCGGCCGCGGGAGTTGGTGCGTAATGGCAAATCTTAAGATCACCCAGGTGAAGGGTGTTGTTGGTGCGATCCAGCGCCAGAAGGACACCCTGCGCACGCTCGGTCTGCGCAAGATCGGTCAGTCCGTTGTGCGCGAGGATACCCCCGAGGTGAAGGGCATGGTTCGCGCCGTGGCTCACCTCGTTACGGTGGAGGAGGTTGACTAATGGCGGAAGCAGAAAAGGATTCCATCATTAAGCTGCACGACCTGCGTCCGGCTCCCGGTTCGAACAAGGCGAAGATTCGCGTTGGTCGCGGTGAAGGATCCAAGGGTAAGACGTCCGGTCGCGGTACCAAGGGTACCCGGGCACGTAATACCGTGCGTCCCGGTTTCGAAGGTGGCCAGATGCCGCTGCATATGCGCCTTCCGAAGCTGCGCGGTTTCAAGAACCCGTTCCGGGTCGAATACCAGGTCATTAACGTTTCGGCGCTCGGCGAGCTCTTCCCCGAAGGTGGGAAGGTGACCTCGGCGGATCTCGTGGCCAAGGGTGCGGTTCGCAAGAACTCCCCGGTCAAGGTTCTCGGAACCGGTGAGATTTCCGTCAAGCTCGACGTTGAAGTGGAAGCGTGGTCGAATTCGGCTAAGGAAAAGATCGAGGCTGCCGGGGGTTCTATCTCCGCGCCGCAGGTCGAATCCAAGTAATACGCGCTGGCCGCACGGCCACCGTTTGGCTGAGCACTCACCCACACTCTGTGGATGAACAGTGCGAAATTTGCTCGTCCCCGCTATTATGGCGGGGGCGAGCTTTTTTCTGGGCGCAGGCAGCCCTGCTGAAGTATTGCTTTGCTGCGGAAAGATTGCTTTCAGTGGCGAATAAGCAGCGTGGCCGGTGCGCCGTCGTACGTACTTTCCCGGAAAATACGCTTGTCCCCATTTCCGTCACCCGACGGTTCTCGACGATAACGGACTGCCCCGCGCGATCCGTCACCATCAGGAGGAATCTTGATTAAGGCTTTCGCAGCTGCTTTCCGCACCCCGGATCTGCGCCGCAAGTTGCTTTTCACCATGATGATTATGGTGATTTACCGCTTGGGCAGCTTCATCCCGGCTCCGTTCGTGAGCCTGAGTAATATTCGGGAGTGCACCACGCAGCAGTCGGGCGCGCAGGATCTCATCGATATGCTCAACCTGTTCTCAGGTGGCGCGATGATGCAGCTCTCCGTTTTCGCCCTCGGAATCATGCCCTATATTACGGCCTCGATTATTGTGCAGCTGCTGCGCGTGGTGATCCCGCGCTTCCAGGAACTGCATAAGCAGGGGCAGTCGGGTACCGCGAAGCTGACGGAATACACCCGCTACCTCACCATCGGCCTGGGTCTGCTTCAGTCCTCGGTTGTGGTGGCCACCGCGAACTTCACGCTCTTCGCCGGCTGTAAAGAACCGGTCATCCCGAATGCCACCTGGTGGACCTACACCATGACCATCCTCGCCATGACCGCCGGCACCGGCCTCATCATGTGGATGGCTGAGCTCATCACCGAACGCGGGGTGGGCAACGGTATGTCCATCCTCATCTTCACGGGTATCTGCGCCGGCTTCCCCTCGATGATGGGCCAGATCTACGCCGGGCACGGCATCGGCACCCTCCTCATCGTTATCGTGGTCTTCGCGCTCATCACCCTGGTTGTTACCTTCGTGGAGCAGTCCCAGCGCCGCATCCCGGTCCAGTACGCCAAGCGCGTGATCGGCCGGCGCACCTACGGCGGGTCCACCACCTACCTGCCCATCAAGATCAATATGGCGAATGTTATCCCGGTGATCTTCGCCTCCTCGATCCTCATGCTCCCCACCATGATTTCCACCTTCGGGAATCAGAACTCTTCGTGGGTCATCTGGATCCAGCGCAACTTCCAGCACAATGGCTGGGCCTATATCCTCACCTACGCGCTTCTCACCTTCGCCTTCACCTTCTTCTACACCTCCATCGCCTTCGATACAGACGAAGTTGCGGACAATATGAAGAAGTACGGCGGCTTCATTCCGAATGTGCGCGCCGGTAAGCCCACCGCGGATTACCTCCACTTTGTGTCGAATCGTCTCACCTGGGTGGGCGCCACCTACCTCACCATCGTGGCCCTCATCCCGCTGCTGCTCTTCAGTGCGCTCGGCATCGTACAGTCCGGTTTCGGCGGTACCTCCATCATGATTCTGGTGGGTGTGGGCCTCCAGACCGTCAAGGACATCAACGCCCAGCTCCAGCAGCGCCACTACGAAGGCTTCCTCGGCGGTATCCGCTAACGCGGCCTCGCCCCTTCTTTCCGGCGGGGCGCGCGGGCGCTCCGCATCGATAACACAGAAAGGTGCCACTCATGTCAGTACGTTTGATTTTGGTTGGCCCCCCGGGCGCGGGCAAAGGCACCCAGGCGGCCGGTATCGCGCAGCGCTACGGTATCCCGGCGATTTCTACCGGTGACCTATTCCGCGCGCACGCCAAGGCCCAGGATGAACTCGGGCGGCTGGCCGCTTCCTACTCGGAAAAGGGCGAGTTGGTTCCCGATTCCGTCACCAACCAGATGGTGGAGGAGCGCCTGGGCGAAGCCGACGCGGCCGCCGGTTTCCTCCTGGATGGCTACCCTCGCAACCTCGACCAGGTGAGCGCCCTGGATGCCATGCTCGGTGAGAAGAACGTGGACGCCGTGGTGGAACTGCAGGCCGACGACGACGTGGTGGTCCAGCGCCTCCTCGGGCGCGCCCTCGAGCAGGGCCGTGCCGACGATACCGAGGATGTTATCCGCCACCGCATCGAGGTTTATCACGCCACCACCAAGCCGATTATCGATGCCTACGCCAGCCGCGGGCTCGTGGTCTCCGTCAATGGCTTGGGCACGGTGGAGGAAGTCGCGGCCGCGATTGATAGCTCGCTGCGCGATTTCCTGGGCCGGTAGGCGCACCGATGATTAATCTTCGCAGCGAGGCGGATATCCTGGGCATGCGCCAGGCCGCGCTCGTGGTGCGCGCGATTCACGATGACTTGCGCGCCCACGTGAAAGCCGGGATGTCGACGGCGCAGCTCGATCAGCGCGCCAAGGCCGTCTTGGAGGCACACGGGGCCGTCTCGAATTTTTACGGGTATTACGATTACCCGGCCCAGACCTGCATCTCGGTGAATAACACCGTGGTGCACGGTATCCCCAGCGAGGAGGAAATCCTCAAGCCGGGAGATCTAGTTTCCTTCGACTGCGGGGCACTCCTCAACGGCTGGAATGGGGATTCCTGTTTCTCCATTGTTCTTCCGGGTGGCGATGAGAAGCAGATGGCCGCCCGCCAGCGGCTCTCCGATATTACTGAAGAATCCATGTGGGTGGGTATCGCCGCGATGGCCACCGGCAAATTCGTATCCGATATCGGGGCAGCCATTGACGATTTCGTGGTAGCGCAAGATCCCGAACCGGGTATCGTGGAAGAATTCACCGGGCACGGAATCGGGCGGGCTATGCACGAAGACCCTACGGTCTTCAACTACCGCACCCGCGGGCGCGGACCCCGGCTCAAGGCCGGCATGGTGCTGTGCATCGAACCGATTCTTACCGCCGGCTCCCAGGAGAACATCACCCTGGCCGATGGCTGGACGGTTAAAACCGCGGATGGCCAGGATGCCTGCCACTGGGAAAGCCAAATCGCTAAGCACGCCGGCGGTATCTGGGTACTCAACGAGCCCGATGGGGGAGCAGCTCGCCTCGCGAAGTACGGTGTGGTGCCGGTTCCTCTCGGGGACTAGCTGCGCCGTCGTACTGAAGGTGTGCGGTGCTGGGCTGAGGGCCCGCGCGCCGCAGCTGCGCCGTCGTACTGAAGACGCACCGCGCACAACTGTTCCCGGCGCAATTCTCGCGCTACACGTGACCCATAACATCGCTGCCGCCCCTTACGTAGGGGCGGCTTCGTGCAGTAGTATTGAACGTCGGTGCCGTGTGCCCGTATGGCGCACGCTTGCGCACCGATTTTGATGTCCCGCACAATCCGGTGCGGGCAACACTGTTAGCGAGGAACATGGCGAAGAAAGACGGCGTCATCGAAGTTGAAGGTAGCGTGATCGAAGCGCTGCCCAACGCGATGTTCAAGGTCGAGCTGGAAAACGGGCACGAAGTTCTGGCCCATATTTCCGGCAAAATGCGTCAGCACTACATTCGTATCCTGCCCGAGGATCGGGTGGTTGTAGAGCTCACGCCCTATGACCTGAACCGCGGGCGGATTGTCTACCGCTACAAGTGATCAACAAGGAAAGTTATTCATGAAGGTCAAGCCGAGCGTTAAGCGCATTTGCGATAACTGCAAGGTCATTCGGCGCCACGGTCGCGTCATGGTGATCTGCAGCTCGAATCCGCGCCATAAGCAGCGTCAGGGCTAAAGCCCCGTTGCACCAGCACTGTTAGCCGCAAGGCAACCCCCGGTCCGGAGGCCGGGGCTCACGGATTAGAGACCCGTGGGAACAGCAGTGCCCGACACCTCCGGCATAACTAAGGGAGCTAAGAAATTGGCACGTCTCTCCGGCGTTGATCTCCCCCGCGAAAAGCGGATTGAGATCGCGCTTACTTACATTTTTGGCATTGGACGCACCCGCGCCCACGAGACCCTCGCCGCTACCGGGGTGAACCCCGATACCCGCGTGCGTGATCTCACTGAAGACGATCTGGTGAAACTCAAGAACCATATCGACGAGAACTACAAGGTTGAAGGCGACCTGCGCCGCGAAGTCCAGGCCGATATTCGCCGCAAGATCGAAATCGGTTCGTACCAGGGCCTGCGTCACCGTCGCGGCCTGCCCGTGCACGGGCAGCGCACCAAGACCAACGCGCGCACCCGCAAGGGCCCCAAGCGCACCGTGGCCGGTAAGAAGAAGGCCAAGTAGGCTTCGTCGTAGTTCAGGAGAAATAGATTATGGCTCGTCAGACTCGTTCTGCTAACGCCGGTGCGCGCCGTCCGCGTCGCAATCAGCGTCGTAATGTCACCGTGGGTCAGGCCCACATTAAGTCCACCTTCAATAACACCATCGTGTCCATCACCGATCCCACCGGCGCGGTGATTGCTTCCGCGTCCTCCGGGATGGTTGGCTTCAAGGGCTCGCGTAAGTCGACTCCCTACGCCGCGCAGCTCGCCGCGGAAAACGCCGCGCGCCAGGCCATGGAACAGGGCATGAAGAAGGTTGATGTATTCGTCAAGGGTCCGGGTTCCGGGCGCGAAACCGCGATCCGTTCCCTGACCGCCTCCGGGCTGGAAGTCACCTCCATTTCCGATGTGACTCCGCAGGCCTTCAACGGGTGCCGCCCGCCCAAGCGCCGTCGCGTCTAATACGCGTTTGGCCGCAACTGCGTCGTCGTTCTTAACGACGACGCCGCGCGCAGCGGCCCCGGCCGCTGCGGCACCCCTCCCAGGGCGTGGGCTTTGACAGGAAAAGCCGCGCCCGAACCTCGCGGACAGACGGAGTTTCGCGAGGCTACGCAAACCTCATATAGCGGTTGTTTGCGGAAAGGAAAGAATCGTGCTTATTGCACAACGTCCCGTTCTGAGTGAAGAGAAGATCTCCGAATTCCGGTCCCGGTTCGTCCTCGAACCGCTCGAACCCGGATTCGGGTACACGCTGGGCAATTCCCTGCGCCGTACCTTGCTGTCCTCCATTCCCGGTGCTGCGGTCACCTCGATCCGCATCGATGGGGTGCTCCATGAGTTCTCCACCATTCCCGGTGTGAAGGAAGATGTTGCGGAAATCATCCTCAACCTCAAGGAACTTGTTGTCTCCTCGGATAACGACGAACCGGTCCTCATGTACCTGCGGAAGACCGGCCCGGGCGAAGTGACCGCCGCGGATATCACCCCGCCGGCGGGCGTGGAGATCCTCAACCAGGATCTGCATATCGCCACCCTCAATGACAAGGGCAAGCTCGAAATCGACCTCACGGTTGAACGCGGGCGCGGCTACGTTTCCGCGGCTCTCAACAAGGGCGATAACGATGAGATCGGCCGCATTCCGATTGACTCGATCTACTCGCCGGTGCTCAAGGTTTCCTACAAGGTGGAAGCCACTCGTGTGGAACAGCGCACCGACTTTGATCGCCTCGTGGTGGATGTGGAAACCAAGGAGTCGACGACCCCGCGGGACGCTCTCGCCTCTGCCGGCAAGACCCTCGTGGAGCTCTTCGGCCTGGCCGTGGATCTCAATGACGAAGCCGAAGGCATCGAAATTGGTCCGGCACCGGTTACCGAGCAGCGCTCCTCGGATCTGCAGCGTCCGATCACCATCCTCAACCTGCCCGCACGTTCCCAGAACTGCCTGCAGCGCGAAGGTATCCACACCATTGGGGAACTGGTGCAGCGTTCGGAAGCCGACCTGCTCGATATTCGCAACTTCGGGGCGAAGTCCATCGATGATGTCAAGGATGAACTGGCGAAGATGGACCTGAGCCTCAAGGATTCCGGATCGAGCTTCCTCGGTGGCGGATTCGATGATTTCGGGATGCAGTTCAGCGACGATTCTCAGGCCTGAGCAGCCACATAATTTACTAGGAGTAGACAATGCCTAAGCCCACCAAGGGTCCGCGCCTCGGCGGTAGCCCCGCCCACCAGCGCAAGATTCTTGCCAACCTGTGCAAGGAACTTATTCATCACACCTCGATCAAGACCACCGAAGCGAAGGCTCGCGCGGTGCGTCCCCATATCGAAAAGCTCATCACGAAGGCGAAGAAGGGTGATACCCACAATCGCCGCCTGGCCCTCAAGGTGCTGGGTGATCGTGAAACCGCCTACATCCTCTTCGAGGAACTCGCCCCGCTGTTCGCGGAACGCGAGGGTGGCTACACCCGCATCACCAAGGTGGGCAATCGCCGCGGTGATAACACCCCGATGGCCGTTATTTCGCTGGTGACCGAGAAGGTTTCCCCGAAGCAGGCGGTTGTTAAGGAAGCGGAAAAGGCCGCTGAGCGTGCCGCTGCCGCGGAAGAAGCCGAGTCGGCTGAGTCGGCGGAATCCGCTGAGTCTGCTGAAAGCGCGGAATCTGCGGAATCGGCTGAGTCTGCCGAGAGCGCCGCTTCGGCGGAAAGCGCCGAGTCTGCGGAATCGGCTGCAAGCGCGGACGAAGCTGCGGAAGCCGAGAAGGCCGAAGAAGCTAAGTAAGCGCCTGTGGGAAGTCCGGTTGCTTGACGAACCGGGCGGCCTAGAAGCTTGAGAAAAGGGCTTCGGAAACGTGAGTTTCCGGAGCCCTTTTCGCTGCCCGCCGGACGCGTGGCTACTGTTGGCTGCGGGACGCGTGGCTACTGTTGGGCGCGTCCTTGGCTTGGATCCGTCCCGGAACTGCCGTGACCTGTGCCTGGAAACAAAGTGCGAGGCAGAGCACCGTTTCGGGGCGGTTTTGTGTCTCTTACGCACATCCTGTGGGAGGCGATGTCTCGGACTCACACTTTGCCTAGTTGGACCGCCTGGCTTACCCGCGGATTCGGAGCACCGCGCTGGATCACCGCGCCGAACCGCCGCGCTGGAGCGCCGCGCCGGACCGCCGCGCCGGTCGGGGCGGGGTGTATTTTTCTGAGCTGTACTGCGGATGTCGTACATACGAAGTACAGCCCTGAAAACAGATACCCCCTCCCCAGGGGCTGGTGTGACTATTGAAGTGAGTGAGGCCAGTGAGATTCACGCGGGTCGGTCGCCTTGTCTGCCTGAAATCAAAGTGCAACGGCAGCTACGTTAAGAAATTGTTTTGATGTCGTGGGGTTGCATCCTGTTGGGCTCGCTGTCGTGGAGTTGCCTTTTGTGGAGGGAGCTGCGGACGGGGCTGCCGACCTGTCTATTTACCCTACTGTTCCGCGCGGGCCCGCTCGGAGGCGGCCACCAAATCCCAGGCGCGCACCCCGCCACTCATCCCGGCGGCATTCGGAATAAAGACCACCGAGCCGCCCAGGCGTTCGCGCACGCTCTCGGTAATGCGCGCCGCGTTGCCGCCCCCGAGGTAGAGGGTGTCCCAGCGGATCACCGGGTAGAGGGATTCAATAGCGCGGGCCACCTGCCGGCTCCACGCGGCATCGCCCAGGCGGATGCGCTCAATTTCACCGATCACGTCATCATAGGTGAGGCCCCAGCGCAGCGGGGCATGCGAAAACTCCAGGTGGGGGGCCAGCACCCCGTTATCAACAATCGCATTGCCCAGTCCGGTTCCGAAGGTGAGCACCACTTCCAAGCCCCGGCCGGTCACGGTTGCGGCGGCGGCCACCTCGGCGTCGTTGAGCACCAGGGTGGGGCGGGAAAAACGTGCGGCGAGGGCAGCGCGAATATCCAGGCCGTTCCAGGCGGCCTCCATCTCCGGGTCGAGGCGGGTATGCGGGCCGGCACGGCGAATGTAATGCGGGGTATAAACCACCACGCCGTGGCGGAGCATCCCCGGCATTCCTACCGTGAGGCGCTCGAAATCGCAGCCCTCGGCGCGCAGTGCGGCGGCATCCGCAGCGATGATATTTTCCAGGGCCGCGGGGGAGAAGGGGTAGCGGACCGGGGTACGCCGGGCCGGCCCGATCTGGGTGCCGGCCGCGTCCAGCAGCGCCGTTTTGATACCGCCTCCGCCGCAATCAACCGCGAATGTGCGCGGTCCGGAAACAGCAGCCGCGGTGGTGGCGTTCGCGGCATCCTCCGGGCTAGGTGCGCTCGCGTACAGCGGTGCGGTGCCGAGCGGGAGAGCCGGCTCCTCGCTTTCGGGTGCACGGCCCGCGGCTACACAGGCCTCGGCTACGTGCCCCTCGGGCACGCGGCTTTCCGGTACGCGGCCCGCGAGTATGCGTGCGGAGGGCTCGGCATGGGAAACTGGATCCATGAGTGACACGCTAGCGCAAAACCTTCGGCTTCGGCTTGATCTTTCCTACGACGGTACCGAATTTCACGGTTGGGCGGCGCAGCCCGGCCTGCGCACCGTGGAAGGCACCCTCACCGAAGCCCTCGCCACGGTGCTGCGCGTGCCGGTCGCCCTCACCGTTGCCGGGCGCACCGACGCCGGGGTGCATGCCCGCGGGCAGGTCGCTCATCTGGATGTGCCGCGCGCTGCACTCGCCTCGGTGGCGGGGCGTTCTCAAGATGACCCCACCCGGGTGCTGGTGCGGCGCGTGCAGGGCCTGCTCGCGCGGGGTGCGGGCGGCCCGCGGGGGAGTGCCGATATTGTGCTCCACAGCGCCCGCGAAGTTTCCCCCGATTTCGACGCCCGTTTTTCCGCGGTGTCGCGCGAATACACGTACCGCATTGCGGTGGGTCACTTTGATCCTTTACGACGCCGCGATGTTCTCTGGCTGGCCGGCCCGCTCGACCTCAACGCGATGCGGGAGGCCGCGGCCTCCCTCCTGGGCGAACACGATTTCCTCTCCTATTGCAAACCGCGCCCGGGGGCGACGACGGTCCGCGAGCTCCTGGCCCTGGACGTGGCTGAAGAAGGCGAGTTGGTAACCATCCACGCGGTGGCCGATGCTTTCTGCCATTCCATGGTGCGGACCCTGGTCGGCTCGCTGCTCCGAGTGGGTGAGGGGCAGCGCGACGCCGCCTGGCCACTCCGGCGCCTGCGCGAAGCGAGCCGCGACGGGGAAGTGGTGGTGGCCCCGCCCCATCCCCTCACCCTGGAAAAAGTGAATTATCCCGAACCGGCCCAGTGGGCCGCGCGCGCCGCGGCATCCCGGGCCATCCGCACCCTGCTTGAGGATTAGCTGGGCGTTACCGTTGCGCACGCTCGGCGCGGCGAACCGTGCCGCCGCTGCTCCGCACGCAGCTGCAGCGGAAGTTGCCTGCGCTGTAGCGTGCGCGGTGAACACTTTCAATTCAGGCCGATTTAATGTGTCGTAGGCGCCGAGTAAAATCAAGGCGTGACTCAGGAACAAAGCGATGTCGGGCAAACAACGCCGGTGCTCTCGGTGCGGCACAGCGCTGACCAGCGCTGGCCGGTCCCCGCGCGCCCGCCCGCCTATACCCGCCTGCCCCGGCAGCGGCTGCGGCGCGGCTTCCCCTTGTATGCGGTCTTGGCGGGGCTTTTCGTCGTCGTCGCCCTGATTTACAGTTTCTGGCTGGCTGTGCTGCTTTTGCTGCGCGGGCTCCCCGGGCAGCCGCTGTGGTGGCTCCACCTGCTGGTATTTTGGGCGCTCGCGGCGTATTTCGCTTTCCCGCGCCTCCACCAGCTGTTTTCGCTGATGTACGTCCCGGATTATTTCTTCGGGCGCACCAAAACGGCGGACGGCATCCTCGGGGACCCGGTCAATATCGGCTGGGAGGGCAGCGAGGCGGATATTCACGCGGCCATGCGGGCCGCGGGCTGGATTGAAGCCGAACCCATTACCTTCCGCACTTCTTGGCGGATAATTGTGGCCGCGGTGCTGCGCCGCTCCTATCCCTCCGCACCGGTCTCCGACCTGTATTTGTTTTCCCGGAAACAGGAATTCGCCTACCAGCAGGAAGTGGATGGTAATGCGGCCCGGCGCCACCACGTGCGCTTCTGGCGCTGCCCGCCGGATTGGACGCTCCCGGGTGGGGAACGCATCACCTGGCTCGCCGCCGGAACCTTTGATCGTAGCGTGGGCCTGTCTATTTTCACCGGGCAATTCACCCACAAAATCGATCCGAATATTGATGCGGAGCGGGATTTCATTATCAATACGGTGCGCTACGCGGATCCCGATAGTCACGTGAGCGTGATCGAGCAGTATTTCAATGCCTATAGCTCGCGTAACGGCGGCGGGGATGAGATTCAAACCGACGGTGATCTTCCCATCCTCGATGTCACCGGCGCCGCCGCGCGCCTGGAAGAGGGGCTGGAACTGGAAGAGGGGCTAGAGGCGGCCCTCCCCGATGCCGAGGGAACGTACGGTGAGGAAGCATGCGGTGAGGAAGCGCGCGGTGAGGGAACATGCGGTGAGGGAATGCGTGGTGCGGGAACGTGCGCTTCCGGTAGTGGAACGACGGCGCTGCCGGGCCGCGGGCGCTCTAGCCATCCGCGCGCGGGCCGGCGGGGTTCGAGATACCCGGGCCGGGGGGGGGGGGGGGCGGGCCGGCGCCGGCACGCCGGCGCGGTGGGCAAACCCGGGTGGCGCAATTCCAGTGCCATGGCGGAAAAAGCCACCGAGCTGGCGCGCACCGCGGCCGAACACCGCGTCCCGCCCGGGGCCCTGCTCTTTTCCGCTGTCGCGATCACGGTGCTGCTGGGCGCCGCGCTGGTCACCGATATGCTCCCGGCTTCCGCGGTGGACGTGGTGCTCTACCTGGTGATGCTGCTGCTCCTGTTCGGGGTGGCCAACCATTCCCGGGTGGCCTGGGTGCTCTTCCTCGCCTGCGAAGCGGGTATTGCGCTGCTCTACCTTTTGCTTGCAACCACGGGGGAAACCGCGGCCATGTACCCGGCCGGGATCTCGGTGCTGGTGGTGCTGGCAATCACCGCGCCGCATGTGCGCCTGTGGGTCACAGAAGGCCGGGCCGAACCCGTGGTGGACCTGCCCACCCCGATCCTGTAATGCCCGATCCTGTAGTACCTGATCCTGTCATGCCCGCTTCTCTAGTGCCCACCCGCACTGCCGCGGCGCGCAGGAAAGTGAGGCGGCGGGCCGGTGCGGCGTCGTCGTACTTTCCCGCGCGGAAGCGCCGGTGGAGTACCTCACAGCGTCGGCAAAGCTTTGACCGGCATAGGCGCTACGGGTATGATAGAGCGTTGTTGTCCATACCATCGGCGCGATGCTTATTCCCACTCGTCGCGCGCTGTGAAGGGCACATCTAACTTTTGACCGTTACGGTTTCGCCCGCCACCACGGCGGATGTTCGGAACCAATATCAGAAACGAAGGCTACGCACGTGCGCACGTACACTCCTAAGCCCGGCGACATTGAGAAGAAGTGGTACATCATTGACGCCACCGATGTTGTCCTCGGGCGTTTGGCAGCTCAGGTTGCCGCCCTGCTCCGTGGGAAGCACAAACCGAATTTTGCTCCTCACATGGATACCGGCGATTTCGTTATTATCACGAATGCGAGCAAGGTGACCCTCACGGGAAGCAAGGCAACGCAGAAGATGGCTTACCGGCATTCCGGTTACCCGGGGGGCCTCAAGGCTACCTCGTACGCCGAACTCCTTGCCTCGAATCCCGAGCAGGCCGTTATTAAGGCGGTGCGCGGCATGCTTCCGCACACATCTCTCGGCCGCCAGCAGCTGAAGAAGCTGAAGGTTTTCGCCGGCGCTGAGCATCCGCACGGAGCTCAGAAGCCCGAACCTTACGAGCTGAAGAAGATCGCCCAATAAGCGAGTCGCGTTCGGCCGCTTTTTTCGGAACAGGATTTACATCAATGTCAGAAACTCAAATTGACACCCAGGTGGAGGAGGAGTTCAGCGGCTCCTACACCACAGAGACCGAAACCCCCAAGGTCGGTCAGGGTGTATCCGCCGCTGTCCCGGGTCAGGCACTCGGCCGCCGCAAGGAAGCCGTTGCCCGCGTCCGGCTCGTCCCCGGCTCCGGGGAATGGAAGGTGAACGGCCGTGACCTGGCCGATTACTTCCCCAACAAAATCCATCAGCAGCTCGTGAAGTCCCCCTTCACCCTGCTCGATCTCGAAGGCCGTTTCGATGTTATCGCCCGTATCAACGGCGGTGGCATTTCCGGCCAGGCCGGTGCGCTGCGTCTTGGCATCGCCCGCGCCCTCAACGAAATTGACCGCGAAGCGAATCGCCCGGCCCTCAAGAAGGCCGGTTACCTCACCCGCGATGCTCGCGCGGTGGAACGCAAGAAGGCCGGCCTGAAGAAGGCCCGCAAGGCTTCGCAGTTCTCCAAGCGTTAAGCTTCGGCGTTATGCGCCATTTCGGCGCAGCGCTCAGTTTTTACAAGGGAGGTCCCACTTCGGGGCCTCCCTTGTTTTATGCTGCGGTTCGCCCTTTGCAGTGCGCCGTGCGCGGTTCGCCGTTTGGCCACCCCGCGTCCACCCCGCGTTCCTTTTTCCGCCGGCCGGCCGCGCGCGTTACAGTAGAACACAGCGCACCCGCGGTGCCAACCAGGCCGGCCAGCTTCAACAAGCTCCACAGCCGCCCCGGTTCCGGGCCCCGCGGGCGAAATAAGAACAGAGGGAAGCACATGTGGCGCGGCACCGGCCGCGCCCCGGCGAAAGGCTGAGTAATGCCACGACTTTTTGGAACAGACGGCGTCCGCGGACTCGCAAACCGCGCACTCACGGCGGACCTCGCCGTGAAATTGGGTGAAGCCGCCGCCCGGGTCCTCACCCGCGAATTCGACGGGGAAGGCCGCCCGCGCGCGGTCATCGGTCAGGATTCGCGTGTCTCGGGCGGGATGCTATCCCAGGCGGTGGCGGCCGGGCTCGCCGGCGCCGGGGTGGACGTGGAACACGTGGACGTTATCCCCACCCCCGGCATCGCCTTCCTCACCGCGGAAGGCGGCTATGACCTGGGCGTCATGATCTCCGCGTCCCACAACCCCATGCAGGACAACGGCATTAAATTCTTCGCCAAAGGCGGCTTCAAACTCGAAGACAGCCTCGAAGACGAAATCGAAGAACTCCTCGGCACGGACTGGGGCCGCCCCACCGGCGCCGGCATCGGCCGCATCAGCGATACCGCAGAATTCGGGGATCGCCTCTACCTCGACCACCTCACCACCGCGATCACCACCCGGCTGGACGGCCTGACCATCGTCACCGATTGCGCGAACGGCGCCACTTCCGCCATCGCACCCGAGGCGCTGCGCCGCGCCGGAGCGAAGGTTATTGTTATTAACGCCGATCCTTCCGGATACAACATCAACGACGGCTGCGGCTCCACCCACCCGGAAGCCCTCCAGCGCGCGGTCGTGGATAACGGCGCCGATTTCGGGGTGGCTTTCGACGGCGACGCAGACCGCTGCCTCGCGGTCGATCACGAAGGCGAGCTCGTGGACGGCGATCAAATCATGGCAATCCTCGCCCTCGCCCTCAAGGATGCCGGCAAACTCGCGAAAGATACCCTCGTCGTCACGGTCATGTCCAACCTCGGCCTGCTCCTGGCGATGAAAGAGCACGGCGTGCGCACGATCCAAACCGGGGTGGGGGACCGCTACGTCCTCGAAGAAATGCGCCGCGGGGGATACAGCCTGGGCGGCGAACAATCCGGCCACGTCATCTCCCTCGAAAAAGCCACCACCGGCGACGGCTCCCTCACCAGCCTGCTCCTCGCCCAGCAGGTCGCGGCATCCGGGCGCAGCCTGAAAGAGCTGGCCAGCGTGGTCACCCGCCTTCCGCAAATCCTCGTGAATGTTCCGAATGTGGATAAAGCCGCGGCTTCCACAAACGAGCAGGTCCAGCGCGCGGTCCGCGAGGCCGAGGAACGCCTAGGGGAGACCGGCCGGGTGCTGCTGCGCCCCTCGGGCACCGAGCCGCTGGTGCGCGTCATGGTCGAGGCCGCCACCCAGGAGGAGGCAAACGCCGTGGCCCACGAACTCGCGGACGTGGTCGCCACAAACCTCGCGCTATAACTCTTACGGTGCGCGCCGCGCAGTATTTTTTACGACGACGCCGCCACGTAGCCTTGTGCCCCGGCCCGCCTACGCTGCTGGCCGGGGCACAGCCTAGCTATGGGCCGGGCGGCTACAACTTACGCAGGTGAATGCGCTGGACCCGGTGGTCGGCGCCCTTGCAGAGCATAATATCGGCGCGCTCGCGGGTGGGCTGAATATTCTCCAGCAGATTGGGCAGGTTGATGGCGTTCCAGATGTCGAGGGAGCGGGCCCGCAGCTCGGCGTCTGGCATATCCGCAAACTGGTGGAAATAGGCGCCGGGCAGATTAAAAGCGACGTCGCGCAATTTGAAAATACGCGAGAGATACCAGGTTTCCAGATCTTCCGGGGAAGCGTCCACGTAAATCGAGACGTCGAAGAAATCGGAAACCGCGGTGAGGTTCCCGGTGTAGAAAGCAGCATCTGTGGGAGTGACGCGCGCGGGGGCGGCGGTCCGGGTGCCGGGCCGCGAATCAGCTTGCTCGCCGGCCGCTGTGCCGTCCCCGGCATTCCTGTTCGGCCAGCCGGCTGCCAGCAGTGGCGGCTGGAGCACATTGAGCCCTTCCAGGATGAGAATATCCGGGTGGGCCACCACCTGGTGCTGACCGGGCACAATATCGTAAATAACATGATCGTAGCGGGGCACCTCCACGCGGTCCTCCCCGGATTTGACCCGCCGCAGAAAATCAAGAAGCGCGGCGTGATCATAGGATTCCGGGAAACCCTTGCGGTCCATGAGGCCGCGCTCTTCCAGCACCGCATTGGGGTAGAGGAAGCCATCCGTGGTCACCAGGTCCACTCGGGGAGTGTAGGGCCAGCGCCGAAGCAACTCTTGGAGAAGTCGCGCCGTCGTCGATTTTCCTACCGCAACCGAACCGGCAATACCGATGACAAAAGGCGTGCGCTGTTCGCGCAAACCCAAAAAATCGGAAGTTTTGCGGTGCAGATCGCCGATTTCCTGGGCGTACATTTGCAGCAGCGCGGAGAGCGGGCGGTAAATAGCATCCGCTTCGGCCAGGTCAATCGGGTCGCCGAGGGCTTTCAGGTGCCGCACATCCGTGTGCGTGAGGGGGAGGGGCGCGTTCTTGGCGAGGGCGCTCCATTCGTCGTGCGTGAAGGTGACGAGGTGACGGTTGGACTCCATGGGGCCAGCCTACTAGCTGGGCGCGGGTATCGCGGCGCAGGTGCGCGGCTCTGCTCGCGGTTCGTGACCGCGCCGGCCCAGCTCCACGGGCGCGGGCGCGCGTTACCATACCAGTATGTTGCGTACCTATGATGCCGCGACCGTGCGAGCCGCGGAAGAACCCCTGTTGGCGGCCGGCGAGCCGCTCATGGCCCGGGCCGCTCGGGCGCTCGCGAATGCGATTATTTGGGAGCTGCGCCGCCGCTCCATCCGCGTGAGCGGGACCCGCATCGCGATTTTTGCCGGGGCGGGTAATAACGGCGGGGACGCCCTCTACGCCGGTGCATATTTAGCACGGCGCGGGGCCACCGTGGTGGCGGCGCTTCCGCTGCCCGCCTATCACCGCGCGGGGGCGCAGGCTTTGGAGCGGGCCGGCGGCACTCTCATCCGCGAGGCCAGCGTGGCGCAGGCGGTTGAGCTCGCGCGCCGCAGCGCCGTGTGGATGGACGGGCTGCTCGGCATCGGTGCGCGCGGGCCGGCGCGCGAACCGCTGGCTTCGTGGCTTGCCGCGCTGGAATCCGAGCGCCTGGCCAGCCCGGTGGAACCGCTCGTGGTCGCGGTGGATACCCCCTCCGGGATCGGGGTGGACGACGGCGCCCTCCCTGGCCCCTACCTCTCCGCCCACCTCACCGTGACTATGGGAGCGGCCAAAGCCGGGCTGGTGCTCGACCCGGCCCGCCGGGCCGCGGGGCGCATCGAGGTGGTGGAACTCGGCTTCGCCCCCTACCTGGGCGAACCTTCCGTGCTGCGCCTGGGCGATTCCGATGTGGCGGACCTGTGGCGGGTGCCCGGCGCCAACGACCACAAATACACCCGCGGCGTGGTGGGGATCGTGGCCGGTTCGGTGCAGTACCCGGGTGCGGGTTTATTAACGACGACGGCCGCTCTCGCGGCGGGACCCGGGATGGTACGTTACCTCGGCGAGAATGAGGTCGCGGAGCTGGTCATCACCGCGCATCCGGAAGTGGTGGCGGCCCCGGGGCGCATCCAGGCCCTCGCGGTTGGTTCGGGCGATCCTCCGGGAGCACCGGCCCTGCTGCACGCCGCGCTTAAAGACGGCTCCCCGGTGGTTGTGGATGCTGGGGCCTTGCCCACCATCGCCGATATAGCGGCGCGCAAAGGCGTGCGGTTCGGCGAGCACGTGGTGCTCACCCCGCACGCCGGGGAAGCCGCCCTGCTCGCCGCGCAATTGGATCTCCGCAACGGGGATGGCACGCCTTTTAGCCGCGCGGTGATTGAGTCCTGCCCGGTGGCGGCCGCGCGGGCCCTGGCGTCCCGGTTGGGTGCGACGGTGGTGCTCAAGGGATCCGTTGACGTGGTGGCCAGCCCGAGCGGATCGTGCTACGCCCAGGGCGGAGCGCCTGGCTGGCGCGCCGTGGCCGGGGCCGGCGATGTGCTGGCCGGGCTCATCGGAGCCATGCTCGCTCAGCATGCCGTGGTTGCCGAGCACACGGAGGTTGCGGGGCGTACTGAACTCACCGAGCCGGCAGATGGCGCGGGCGGGCCCACCGTAATCGACGCACCCGCTGCGACTGCCTGCCTCGCACCCGGGGCGGCCGCCCGTATTGCGGCCGCTGCCCTGCACGTGCATGCCCGCGCTGCCGCGCTCGCGGCCGGAACGCCATTCGCCGCGCCGGTGCGGGGCGCGCTCGGGGAACCTGCCCCCGCGCCGGGCCGGCCTATCAGCGCAGCCCAGATCGCCGCGCGCATACCGGAGGTCATCGGCCAGATTCTGAGCGGCGCGTAGAATACAGGCACGCCCGCGCCGCGGCCCGCGGCCGGCAGCTCGCAGCGCGGCTCGCCCGCAGGCGACCAGCGCGCCGCAGCTCGCCAGTCCCGCCCCGCACTCCTATCCGCGCCTCAACAGGAAGAACACCATGTTTAACCTTGATCCCGCAGTTTTCACCTCCCGAGCTACCATCAGCCTGGGTGCGCTCGAACAGAACCTCACCCGGGTACGGGCCCACCTCACGGGCCAGAAAATCATGGCGGTTATCAAAGGTGATGCCTACGGCCACGGGTTGCTTCCCGCTGCGCGCGCATTCGCGCGCGCGGGAGCGGACTACCTGGGGGTTGCCCAACTTGCCGAAGCGCTCGCGCTGGTCCGGGAATGGGGGGAGCGGCCTACCGAAGGTGAAGCGCTGGCTGGCCACCCGACTCTGCCCCCGGTGTTCTCCTGGATTTACACCCCCGATAGTGACCTCGCTCCGGCACTGAAAGCCGGAATTGAACTCTCGGTGGGGGACACCTGGATGATTGAGGCGGTAGCGCGGGCCGCGGAAGCTACCGGCCACACCGCCCGGGTCCACCTGAGCGTGGATAGCGGCATGACCCGCGAGGGCTTCAACCTGGAAGATATCCCCGCGGCCGCACAACTCCTAGCCGAACACCAACAGGCTGGGCGCCTTCAAGTGGTTGGCATCTGGAGCCACCTGGCCTGCGCGGATGACCCGGATAGCGATGCCACCACCAGCCAAATCGCCGCTTTCGACGAAGCTCGCCGCCTCGCCGCCCGCGCCGGCCTCAGCCCGCGCCTGGCCCACCTTTCCGCCTCCAGCGGGGTGCTCTGGCACCCGGGAGCCCGCTACGATATGGTGCGCCCCGGCATTATCCTCTACGGGCTCAGCCCCGAACCGCGCCGCACCCTCGCCTCTGACCTGGGCTTGCGCCCCGCCATGCGCCTAGAATCCGAACTCCTCACCACCCGCCAGCTTTCCCACCGCGCCGGCGTTTCTTACGGGCACACGGCCGTTGTTGAGGACGGGGCCGTGCTCGGCGTCGTACCGCTCGGATATGCCGATGGGGTTCCGCGGGCGCTGTCCAATAAGGGCTATGTGACGGTCGGGGAGGGGCCGGCCGCTCAGCGCGCGCCCATCACCGGGCGGGTGTGCATGGACCAGTTTGTGGTGCGCCTGGACGGGCCGCTGCCGGCCGGCACCCCCGTGGTGCTCTTCGGCGACCCGGCCCGCGGGGAAGTGAGCGCCGCGCAATGGGCGCTGGCCAGCGGCACGATTTCTTATGAGATTATTACCCGGGTGGCCGCCCGGGTCCCGCGCGTGTACGTGAAGTAGGCACCCGCGCAAAGAAATACCGCGTGCGAAAACTAGCGGCCCGCCGCAGCCCCGACGTGCTGAACCCGGCACCTGCACGTCGCCCCGCGCCCCGGCCCGCACGCCCTACGCCCGCGCCCGCGAAGCGACGTAGAATAGCACGGTGACTGAGAAGATCCTTATTGAGGACGCCGAGGCGATGCACGCCGTTGGCTGCGCCCTCGGAAAACTCCTGCGCGGCGGCGACCTCATCATGCTCAACGGGCCGCTGGGCGCCGGAAAAACCACAATGACCCGCGGAATCGCGGAAGGCATGAACGTGGGCGGGCGCGTGACCTCCCCGACGTTCGTGATCGCCAATGTGCACCGCTCGCGCGTGGGTGGCCCCGACCTCGTCCACGTGGACGCCTACCGCCTCACCTCCCTGGAAGAACTGGACGCCCTGGACCTGGATTCCTCCCTGGAAGAATCCGCCACCGTGGTGGAATGGGGCGAAGGCAAAACCGAGGTCCTCACCAATGACCGCCTCGATATTGATATCGAACGGCCCGTCGGCGCCGCGGCCGGCAGCGATGTGCTCGACCTGTACGTCGATTCGCCCCGCACCCTCAGCCTGCGCGCTTCCGGCCCGCGTTCGCGCCAGCTCGCCGCCGACCTGCTCGCCTCGTACCACCAGGAGAATGCTTCATGAATATTTTGACGATTGATACCAGCGACCTGTCCGTGGTGGGCCTGGTCCGTGTGGATCATTTTGGGAACGACGGCGCCGCCGGGCAGATCGCCACTCTGGCCCGCGAGGTGTCCCCGGATTCGCGCCACCACGCTGAAACTCTCACCCCGATGGTCGAGGCAGTCCTGGATGCCGCCGGGGTGGAACGCGCCGATGCCATCGTGGCGGGAACCGGCCCCGGGGCTTTTACCGGGCTGCGTGCCGGCTTGGTGACCGCCCGCACCCTCGCTTTCGCCTGGGATGTGCCCCTCTACGGCGTTTCCTCCCTGGAAGTGCGGGCCTTGGGTGCGCTGCGCGAGGGAGCTACCCGCGCGCTCGCGGTCATCGATGCCCGGCGTAAGGAACTGTATGTGCTGAGCGCAGAAGCAGCACCGGCTGCCCAGAGCGCGGCGCGCGGCGAACTCACCGTCACGGACGGCCCCCGGATTATCCGCCCGGCCGAGGTGCCTGCGCTGCGCGGCGAACATACCAGCGTCGTCGTATCCCATGGGGATATGTATCCGGAACTGAGCGGGGCGCGCGTGGTGGAATGCGAACCGGAGCTCATGGTGGCGCGCGCGGGCGCGAAGTTGGCGGCGGGCGAGGCGCTCGATACCGAGCCGCAGTATTTGCGCCGCCCCGATATTGCGCAGGGTGTGGCCCAGCCGGCGGGCAGCGGTTACCTCGGCAGCTAGGCGCGCGATGGGGAGTGAGATGCCGCGGCACTGGCGCGATGTGCCGGTGCGGCGCGTGGTAGCTGATCCGTCCTGGGCGCGTGACCTGGCGCGTTTCGACGCCGCGCAATTTGGCGCGCGGGAAGCCTGGCCGCGCGGGGCCTGGGAGCAGGCGCTGCGGGCCAGCAGCGAAGCCTACCTGCTCTACACGGTGGAGCCCCCGCGGGAAGTAGCGGAGTGCGGCGCAGCTTCGGCAACGGCGGTATTCCCGAGTACTGCCGCGAATTCTGCCGCGTCTGGCAACAATTCATCCGCGCCCGGCACTGCTAAACCAAGCGCTCCTTCCATTAATGCGCTCGACGATCTCCACCCGCCCATCCTGGCGGCCGGCGGGGTGAGCCTCGGAGTGGAAGCCGAAATCCTCACCCTCGCGGTCGCGCAGGCGGTGCGCGGGCAGGGCCTGGGCGGTGCGCTTCTTGACGACCTCATGACCCTGGCGCGTGACGCGGGCGGAGAAACCATGTTCCTGGAGGTCCGCTCGGACGACCCGATTGCCACCGGACTCTATGCCTCGCGCGGCTTTACCGCGGTGGGGCGGCGCCCGGGCTACTATCACGGGCGTGACGCCACGATTATGCGCTGTTCATTAGCCGCCGCTTCGGCCTAAACTATCCCTTTGCGGGCTCGCGGGTGAATCCGCCGGCACAGTGTAGTGACAGCGAAAGGAAACGGGATGGCGGAATGCAGCGGCGCGGATATGACGGGTAGGGCGGATGCTGTGGATTATGCGGATGCGGCTGGCTGTGCGGATGCGGCGGACGTTGCGGGCTTTGCGGACGTTGCGGATTTTGCAGGATTTGAGGTTCACCGGCTGCGCCAGCCCCTCCCGATCTGCCCGGAGCTTTTCGGTCTCGCTCCCTCCCCGAATATCAGCGCGTGGGTCGGCCCGCACCTGGCGCTTCTCGGCTGGGGCGAATACACGGCGGTAGAAAGCGAGGCCCCGGATACTCTTGAACGCGCGGCCGCGCGCTGGGCGCAGCTGAGCGGCGCGGCACAGCACAGCGGGGGAACCGCGCGAACCGGGCACAGCGAGCGAACTGAGCGAACCGGGCGAACCGGGCACAGCGAGCGAACTGAGCGAACCGGGCGAACCGGGCACAGCGAGCGAACCGGGCACAACCGCCACACGGATACGAACAAGTACGACGACGCAGAGCTGCCCTGCGCACTCCCGCTCGCCTTCGGATCTTTCGGGTTTCTCCGGGGCGGGATGCTCCTGATCCCGGAAACTCTCCTGGTGATCACCAAGGCCGCCAGCTGGGTGATCGGGGTGGATTGTGAAGATCTGGCTCGGCGCTTGGACTCCCTGGACGGGGAGGCGGTGCGCGCGGCGGGCCGCGCCGCATTAGCGAGCATCCCCGGCTGCGGGGCCACGCACTCGGAAGGCGGGAGCCTAAGCGAAAGCGAATGGTGCGCGGCGGTGGCCACGGTGCGCGATATGCTCCGCGCTGGCCAAGCGGACAAAGTAGTGCTGGCCCGAGATAAAAAACTGCGGGCGCAACGGGATTTCGATCCGCGCCTGCTGTGCGCCCACCTGGCGCGCTCCTATCCGAGCTGCTGGATATACGCGGTGCGCGGCCTGGTGGGCGCCACCCCCGAACTCTTGGTTGGTACTCGGGCGGGGGAATTTTCCTGCCGGGTCCTCGCGGGAACAGCCACAGCGGATGAGGGGGAGGCGCTCCTCGCCTCGGAAAAGGACCGCCGCGAACATGAGATCGCGGTGGCATCGGTGCGCAGCTCGCTTACTCCCGTGGCGAGCTCGCTGGACATTCCCGAGCAACCGGGGCTGCTCCAGCTCCCGAACGTGTGCCATTTGGCAACCGATGTGCGCGGACGCAGCGAGCATTCCGCCTTGGGCCTGGCCTTCGCTTTACATCCCACCGCGGCGGTATGCGGCCAGCCCACCGCCCTGGCCCGCGATATTCTCACCGATGTGGAACATATGGACCGCGGGCGGTATGCCGGCCCGGTCGGCTGGGTGGACGCGGCCGGCAACGGCGAATTCGGGATCGCGTTGCGCGGGGGCCACATCACCGGAAACCTCATCACCCTGTACGCGGGAGGCGGGATTATGCCGCAATCTATCCCGGCGGCAGAATTCGCGGAAACCGAAGCGAAAATGCTCCCCATGCTCAGCGCGGTAGCGGAAAGCCGCTAAGCCCCGTACCGCGCCGGGGCGCTCAGCTCACCCGGCGCTCAGCCCATGCGGTGCTTCGCTCGTGCATCGCGTGAGCTACGCACCCAGGGCAGCACTAATCTCCGCTTGCACCTGCGCATCCCGGGCGCGCAGATCCGGAATATCGGTACGCACCTCGACTACCGACACCCCGCGGATCGGGCGCTCCAGGAGGTCATCGAGCTGGTCAAGGCTGCGCACCTCCAGATAATCAGCTCCCATTCCGTAGGCAAGGTACTCGATGTCACAGCGCTGCGGCGTCGCAAAATAACGCCCGAAATCCTGCGCGTGCTGCGGCTCGCCGTGCTCCAAGCCGGCGAAAATGGAGCCGCCCGCATCGTTGAGAACAATGACTTGCAGATCCACCTCCGGTTCGTAACTCCCGCGGAGCAGCCCGCCCATATCGTGAAGGAAGGTGAGATCGCCCAGCAGCACCCGCACTGGCTCTCCGGTGGCGGTGGCCAGCCCGCGCGCGCAACTGATGGTGCCGTCAATCCCCGCCAGCCCGCGATTACTGAGAACCCGAAGCGGGCGGGCCGGGGTGCGCGCCGCGCGGTCGAGGATCCGGATAGAAGACGAAGCTCCCACGAAAAGCAGCGGGGCGCTCTCGGGATGCTCGCTGTGGCTATCCCAGATAGTGCAGGCAATATGCAGGGGATCGAAAGGTGCGCCGGGGGTGCGCGTGGCTAGGCTGCGCCGTCGGCTTATCATCGTGGCGCTACGTTCCTCCGCTGCGCGCCACAACGGTGGAATCGTACCCGTAGTTTCCGGTGCGGGCGGCAGCGCCGGTAGCACGGCGCGAACCGTTCCGAAAGGATCGCAATAGTAGCCGCTGCGATCAGCCACCGCCACAATATTAATATCGGCCCGTTTGAGGAGCTGGGTGACGGGACGCGAGAGAGTGGGATGCCCGCACAGGAGCACCTGCTCAATACCCTGCATGTGCTGGAGATAGTAAACGTAGTGGCTGAGCGCGGGCCCGTACGCCGCCGGGCTACTCGGCTCAGCCAGCAGCGGCCAGCCCAGCGCCGTGGCGAGCGCCACGATGCCCGCCCCGCTGCCGGTATCATCCCCGGCCACAATAACGGTGCCCAGCTCCCGGTCCAGAACTTCCGGCCAGGGCGCGCCGGCCGCACCCATAGGGGCCGGCGCGGGAATCCGGCGGGGCGCGGCCCATACCCGCGGGGGAGCGGGCAGCGCGGCAAGATTGCCGTCTAAACAAATATTGAGATGCGCGGGGCCGGGGCGCCCGCCCTCGCCGAGCGCCCGGGCGGCCGTGCGCCACACCTGGTTCGCGACCAACGCGCCGTCCTCCCCGAAGGCCGGAATATCCACCTGTGCGCGCACCACGGTGGCGAATATTCCGGCTTGCTGGGTGGTCTGATTGGCTCCGGTGCCGCGCAGATAGGCGGGCCGGTCCGCGGTCACCGCGAGGAGGGGGATCCCGGTGGCATCGGCTTCCGCGAGAGCCGGGTGAAGATTGGCGACGGCGGTGCCGGACGTGGTGATCACAGCAACCGGGCGGCGCTCTCCGGCGAGCACCTCAGCGCGGGCCAGCCCGAGGGCGAAGAAGCCAGCGCTGCGCTCATCGACTCGCACGTGGGTGGTGATCAGGCCGGCGCGCGTCGCTGCCGCTGCCGCGTAGGTGAGGGGCGCATTGCGCGAACCGGGGCAGATGACCATATGGCGCACTCCGGAACCGATCAGCGCCCCGATAATATCGCGGGCGTGCGCGGCGGTTGCGTCGTCGTTCATTATGCTCATGAGTACCACTCCATCATCTCGCTCAGGCGCCGCTGCCAGCGCGCCGCCAAGTCCGGTGCCGCGCTGAGCTGCGAGGTATCTACGGCGGCCCTCCCGCATTCGATCATGCCCGCGCGAGGCAGCTTCGCTTTGCTCACAATATCGGCGCTCAGGAGCTGAACGGTGGCCAAACCGCAGGCGTAGGGGAGGTGATCAAGGGCCGCGGCCGCGGCCAGCCCGGCCGCGATCCCCACCGAAGTCTCCAGGGCGGAGGACAGCACCACATCCAATCCACACTCGCGAGCAACATTGAGTGCGCGCGGGATTCCTCCCAGGGGCGCCACTTTAATAACCGCAATATCGGCAGCTCCCGCGCGGGCCACCGCCAGCGGGTCGCTCGCGCGGCGAATCGATTCATCCGCGGCAATTTTGGGAGCAACTCGGGCGCGCACCCGGGCGAGCTCCGTGATCTCCTTGCAGGGCTGCTCCACGTATTCCAGCCCGGCCAGCCCGCCCGCGCGCGCCGCCGCATCAAGTTCGGTGATGGCCCGGATAGCAGTATCGGTATCCCAGGCCGCGTTCGCATCCACGCGCACCTTCCCGCCCGGCCCGAGGGTCGCCGCCACTGCGGCCACCCGCTCGCAATCTTCGCGCAGGGTCGAGCGCGGATCGGCAACTTTCACTTTCGCGGTGGTGCACCCGGCCGCGCCGCGAACCAACCGGGCCGCGTCTTGAGGTGAGGTAACCGGGATCGTCACGTTCACGGGGATATGGCTGCGCAGCGGGCGCGGAAAAGGCCGGGTGGCCGCCTCGATTCCGGCGCGCAGCCACCGGGCTGATTCCCGCGGGTCATAATCCCAAAACGGAGCTGCCTCACCCCAGCCGGCCGGGCCCTCCAGGAGCAGTCCCTCCCGCACGGTAATTCCTCGGAAGCGGCGCTTGAGTGGAATCGAATAGGCGAGCACCCGGGACAGCTCGGGGAAAGGATTGACTAATTCAGTAAGCATGGCCTCGTTGACAAGTACGCGGGACGGCGCGCGGGTCCGGGCCGCTAGGCCGTGGCTCCGCGCCGCCGAGAGTGTGAAACAGACCCCATACTAGCGCCTGCCGGCTAAACTGTCCCCCATGAGTATGCTTCCTTCGGTTTCAGATACGTTCGATCCCGCGCGCTGGCGCACGGTCCCCGGTTTTGAGTTTGAAGATATTACCTACCATCGTGGTATTTCCCGCGGGGAGGTGGATGGCCGGCCCGCGGGGGAGGACCTCCCGGTGGTGCGCATCGCCTTTGACCGCCCCGATGTGCGTAACGCTTTCCGCCCGCTCACCGTGGACGAACTCTATCGGGCTTTCGACCACGCGCGCATGAGTTCCGATGTGGCCGCCATTATCCTCACCGGGAACGGCCCCTCCCCGCGCGATGGCGGTTACGCGTTCTGCTCGGGTGGCGACCAGCGGGTGCGCGGGGCAGATGGCTACCAGTACGAAAAGGCCGGCGCGGATTCCAGCGCCGGGGTGGCTCAACGCCGCGCCCAGATCGACCACGCCCAAGCCAGCCGCATGCACGTGCTCGAACTCCAGCGCCTTATCCGCACCACCCCGAAACCGGTGATCGCGGCGCTCACCGGGTGGGTGACCGGTGGCGGGCATTCCCTCATGGTGGTCTGCGATCTGGCGGTTGCTTCCCGCGAACACGCCCGCTTCAAGCAGATCGACGCCAATGTAGGTTCCTTCGACGCCGGATACGGCAGCGCCCTACTGGCCCGCCAGGCCGGTGACAAGCGCGCTCGCGAGATTTTCTTCCTCGCCCGCGAATACAGCGCGGACCAGGCCGCGGCCTGGGGCGTTATTAACGAAGCGGTTGCGCACGCGCAGGTGGAAGAAACCGCTCTCGAGTACGCGCGTATTATTGCCACGAAATCGCCGCAAAGCATCCGTATGCTCAAATTTGCTTTTAATATGGTCGACGACGGTATCGCCGGCCAGCAGGTATTCGCTGGTGAAGCCACCCGTTTGGCCTATATGACGCCGGAAGCCCAGGAAGGCCGGGATGCGTTCCTCGAACATCGCAGCCCCAATTGGGATCCCTACCCGCGCTACTTCTAAAACAGGCGGGTTGAGGTTCGCGCATGTCCAGTGTTCTTGGCCCGGAGGATATCGAGTTCATTGTTCCTTCCCGGAGCGGTATACGCGCGCTATACGATGCGATAGCGGCGCGGCTGGAATCCCCCGGTAGCCACCGCCCGCTCATGCCGTTGGCTTCTTCGGATGGCGTAGCGGCGGATGCAGCGGTTGCTGCGACTACGGCCGCGGATGCGGCGGTTGCTGCGGTCGATGCGGCGGCGGTGGCGGGGCGGATCCGGTGGCGGCCGGATATCGATTTTATTTTGCAAACCTCGGGTTCTACCACGGGGAGGGGGCATCTGGTTGGGCTCTCCGCCCGAGCTTTCCTCGCTTCGGAAGCCGCCACCGCGGAATTCTTCGGGGGTAGGGGCCGCTGGGTGCTGGCCCTTCCCGCGCATCACGTGGCTGGGTTCCAGGTAGTGGCACGCTCCTGCGTGGCCGGTAGCTATCCGGTGGTGCTCCCACCCAGGGTATCGTTACGCGAGCACGGCGGCGCGGGCATGGTGGATATGCCGGAGGGTGGCTTCCTCTCCGTGGTTCCCACCCAGCTCTCCGATATTGTGGAATCCGGCCACGTGGGCACCACGGCCTTGAGGAACTTGCGTGCCATATTGGTGGGCGGGGCGGCGGCTGCGCCGTCGCTCATTATCCGTGCCCGAGCATTGGGGCTCCCGGTGGTGACCACCTACGGCATGACGGAAACCGCGGGCGGCTGCGTCTATAACGGCATCCCGCTGCCCGGGGTGCAGGTGGCCGCGCCCGGTGGGCGGCTGCACTTATCCGGGCCGATGCTGGCCGCGGGTTATCTGGACGAACCGGAATCTGCGGCTTTTATAACGAGTGGCGGCCGGCGCTGGCATGTGACGAATGATGCCGGGAGCGTCACCGATGGGATCGTGCAGGTCGCCGGGCGGCTCGATGACGTCATCATTTCCGGCGGGGTGAAGGTGCATGCCCGGCAGGTCAGCGAGGTGCTGTGCAGTTTCCCGGGAGTGCGGCGCGCGGAAGTTCTTCCGGTGGCAGATGCACGCTGGGGGCAGATCGTGGGAGTAATTCTGGAAGCTGATTTTCCTTTCGCGCAGCGCGCGGCGGAGGTCCGTGAGTACGTGCGCGCGCAGCTGGGGAAGGCCGCCGCGCCACGCCGGGTGGTGCAAGCAGCTATCCCCATGCTGGCCTCCGGGAAAGTGGATCGCCTGCGCGCGCTGGAGATGCTGCGCACTCCCACATGGGAAAAGTGAGGAGTAAGATTGCCGGGCGTGAGTACAACAGTTTTGGGAATCGAAACCTCGTGTGATGAAACGGGGATCGGGATCGTACGCGACGGCGAGCTGCTGGCCGATGCGACCGCCACGTCTATGGATGAATACGCCCGCTACGGCGGCATTATCCCGGAGATTGCCTCGCGTGCTCACCTCCAGCAAATGGTCCCCACCTTGAACGCGGCCCTGGAGAAGGCTGGCGTGGGCCTGGGCGATCTGGATGCGATTGCGGTAACCGCCGGCCCGGGGCTCATTGGTTCACTCACCGTGGGGGTTTCCGCCGCGAAATCCCTGGCATTGGCGCTGGGTATTCCGCTCTACGGCGTTAATCATATTATTGGGCACCTGGCGGTGGATCAGCTGGCCAGCGGGCCCTTCCCGGAAAGCTTTATTGGCCTAGTGGTTTCCGGTGGGCATTCCTCGATTCTGCATGTGCGCGATATTGCCGGGGACGTGACGGAGCTGGGTGGCACTCTGGATGATGCCGCAGGTGAGGCTTTCGACAAAGTGGGGCGCCTCCTCGGCCTGCCCTACCCGGGCGGCCCGCATATTGACCGACTTTCGCGCACCGGCAACCGGGATGCCATTCGTTTCCCGCGCGGCCTGGAAGGCGGGAAAAATAAGGCACGCCACCGCTACGATTTCTCCTTCTCCGGCCTGAAAACCGCGGTGGCCCGCTATATTGAGGGCCTGGAGGAACGCGGCGAAGAAGTCAATGTTCCCGATATTGCCGCCGGATTCACCGAAGCTATTACCGATACTCTCACGGATAAAGCCCTGCGGGCCTGCGAAGATAAAGGCTGTGACACCCTGGTGGTGGGCGGGGGGTTCTCCGCGAATTCCCGGCTGCGGGAACTGGCTGCTCAGCGCGGAGCCGAACGCGGGATCAACGTGCGTATCCCAGCGCTGCGCTACTGCACCGATAATGGCGCCATGATTGCTGCCCTCGGGTACAGCGTGGCGGTCAGCGGGCGGGCGCCGTCGTCCCTCGATATTACGGTGGACACGAATATGCCCCTCGATCTGGTAGCGTTCTAGCGCCTACCACCCTTCGCGTTCGGCGACGATAGCGCGGTGCTCGCCGAGGATCCGGGTGAGGATCACGGTGGCGGCGCCGTCCCCGGCGTTCTTGTGCAGCTTGAGTTGTTTGCGGAAGAGCGCCGGGTCAATATCGGTTCCGCGTTTTTTGATTTCGGCCCGCACGACGCCGCGTTTGCGCAGCTCGGTAGCCACGGTTTTGGCGTGCAGCGGGAGCACATCCAGTATTTTGAAACGGGCGAGGAGCGGGGAGGCGACGGCGTCGCCGCTTAAATACGCCAGCCCGGGCGAAATCGGAGCCAAATCAAAATCGCTACACACCTGGTCAAGGCCGCCCGCGCGCATAAGCGCCGGATCCGGTTCGTACAGGTACGCATCCAGGGGCCGGGCCGGCAGGGGAGCGGCGGACTGGCTCGGATCCCCGCGCCAGGTGCGGTAGTAGCCGACCAAGTTCCTGGTGGCGGAAGTGGCGCCGTCGTCGCCCTCCTCGCGCCGGGGCTTTTCGGTGAGGATCGTGGCGCCGCGCCCCGGATCGCGCGTCCCGAACCACGCCACCGCCTCCACGAGGTCCCCGTCCACGCTCACCCAATCGACGAAGGCGTCGGCGGGCAAATCCGCCCAGCGAATCCCGGGCCCGAGCTTAATTCCGGTCACCCGGAATTCGCGCGCCAGCGCAATGGCATCGCTGAGGGCCGGCTGCCAGTGCTCGGGATGCGAAATCCGCTTTCCCCGCGCATCGCGCCGCGCCGGGTCGAGCCACAGCCCCTCGCGGCTCTCATAGCTACCGAGCAGGGTGTATCCATCTGTTGGTACGACGGCGCAACCGGCATTAGCCTGCGCGAAATGAGCGGTAACCGGGTCACGCTCCACTCCCAGGGCGGTCAGGCCGGCGTCGGTGAAGGCCTGGGAATCCGCCCCGATCCCGCAGCCGAAATCGAGCACTTCGCGCACGCCGGCACGTTGGAAGACCGAGGCGTGCTGGCGGGCCACGCTGGCGCGGGTGGATTGCTGGAGGCCGGCGTCGGTGAAGAACATGCGGGTGGCGCGCTCGCCGAATTTGGCGCGGGCGGCATCGCGCAGGCGGGTCTGGGTGAGCAGAGCGGAGCTTTGCTCGGGGGTGAGGCCGCGTTCGCGCAGTTCGGTGGAGAGTTTGAAAGCATCGGCCACGTTATGGGCCGGCATGGTGGCGAGGAGGGCTTGCCCGGCGGGGGAGGTGAGCCAGTGGGCGACGTCGAGCTGTTCCACGCTTCCAAGCCTAGCGTGCCCGGGCGGGCGGGGCCTAACGCGTCTGGGGAGGCGGAGCCTAACGCGCCCGGGGGAGTGCCTGGCGCGAGCTGCCCGCGCCTGGCACACTATGTGATATGGCTAATATTCCGACATTGACATTGAACGACGGACACACCATCCCGCAGCTCGGCTTCGGCGTTTTCCTGGTGAAGCCGCAGGAGGCAGAGCGCGTGGTGAGCGAGGCGCTGGCCACCGGCTATCGGCATATTGACACCGCAGCCATTTACGGCAACGAAGCTGAGGTGGGGCGCGCGATTGCGGCCTCCGGTATCCCGCGCGAGGAACTTTTTATCACCACGAAACTGTGGAATGACCGGCAGGCCGATGCCCCGGCCGCGCTGGCGCAATCCCTGGAGAAACTCGGGCTTGATTACGTGGATCTGTATCTCATCCACTGGCCGGCACCCCAGCAGGGGCTGTACGGGGAGGCCTGGAAGGACCTGGTGAGCTTCCGGGAAGCTGGGTTGGTCCGTTCGGTGGGCGTATCGAATTTCCAACCTGCGCATCTCAATCGCATCGTGGCTGATGGCGGCGTCGTACCGGCCGTGAACCAAGTTGAGCTGCACCCGCGTTTCCAGCAACACGAAGTTTCTCAGTATTGCGCCGCGCGCGATATCAAGATCGAGGCGTGGGGGCCGCTGGGGCAGTCTAAGTACGGGCTTGATGAACTGGAGCCGATTGCGGCCGCGGCCCGCGCGCACGGGAAAACCGCCGCGCAGGTCACGTTGCGCTGGCATCTGCAAAGCGGGCATATTGTTTTCCCGAAAACCACGCACCGGGCGCGTATGGAGGAGAATATCGACGTCTTCGATTTCGAGCTCAGCGCCGCGGAAATGCAGGCGATTGCCGTGCTGGATGCCGGGGAAGCCGGGCGGGTGAGCTCCCATCCCGATGAGGTGAACTAAGCGCGAGGAACGGCGCGAGTGCGGGTGCGACGCGGTAGGTGTGAATGCCGGGAGCCCTGCAACCGAGAGCGCGCCGTGCGAGAAACTTCGCTTTTCGCAAATCCTTAGCACTCACCTTGACTGAGTGCTAAGTGCGGCTTACCTTTAATAGCGGACGTAGTTCATGCTACGGCTTGTGCTTAGTGCGGGCCCGGCCCCCGCGACGGCGGGTCCCGGTTCTGAGCGCGTTTGTAGTGCACGAGTTGAGAAGTAAGGAGGAGCCGCATGTCGGTCTCCATTAAGCCGCTTGAGGATCGCGTTGTTATCCGTCAAGCTGAAGCAGAAACGACCACCGCTTCCGGTCTGATCGTTCCCGATACCGCTTCGGAAAAGCCCCAGGAGGGCACCGTTCTGGCGGTGGGCCCGGGCCGTATTGATGACAAGGGCAACCGCGTTCCCATGGATGTCAAGGTGGGGGATGTTGTGGTGTACTCCCGCTACGGTGGCACCGAAGTCAACTACGGCGGGGATGAATTCATTATCCTCTCCGCGCGTGACGTGCTCGCCGTGGTGGAAAAGTAACATCATCTAGGCAGCGCCGTTTTTGCGGCAACTAGTAGCGCCGCGATTCGGCGGCAACGTAGTACGTGGTGGGGCTGGCTCGTTTGGGCCGGCCCCACCACGTTTTACCTGAGTCGTAGCCTCGGCCCCCGCGAAACTCCGGTAAAGTTGCGGTGGAACATAACAAGGAGGTTCTTGTGGCAGCTGCGGCTCAGCGGGCGAATTTGCATCGGACAATTTGGCGAGTTGCCAACGATCTGCGCGGAAGCGTGGATGGCTGGGATTTCAAAGCCTACGTGCTGGGCATGCTCTTCTACCGTTTCATTTCCGAGCACATCACGAACTGGGTGAATAAGATCCAGGCGGAAGCGGGCGAGACCGGTTTCGATTACGCGCAGCTTTCTGACGACGACGCAGAGCAGGCCCGCGCCTACCTTGTCCAGACCCTCGGATTTTTCATTGCGCCTTCTGAACTGTTCCAGAACATCCGCAAGGTTGCCCCGCGTGATCCTAATCTGAATGAAACTCTTGCCAAGGTCTTCTCAAGCATCGAAGCTTCGGCCACGGGTAGCGAATCCGAAGATGATATGAAGGGCCTTTTCGAGGACATCAACGTCAACAGCCCGCGGCTGGGTAACACCATCGAGCAGCGTAATGACAAGCTCGTGAAATTGCTTGATGCTATCGGCGACCTTGAGTTCGGCAATTACCAGGATGCCGATATCGATACGTTCGGTGATGCCTACGAGTACCTCATGACGATGTATGCGTCGTCGGCCGGGAAATCGGGAGGGGAATTCTTCACCCCGCAAGACGTTTCGGAACTGATCGCCCGCATCACCGTCCTAGGTAAGCGACGGGTGTCGCGCGTGTATGATCCGGCCTGCGGTTCTGGTTCGCTGCTCCTTAAATTCGCTAAGGTGCTGGGCCGGGATAACGTGGAGGAAGGTTTTTACGGTCAGGAAATCAACCTCACCACCTATAACCTGTGCCGGATCAATATGTTTTTGCACGGCGTGAACTTCTCGAAGTTCAATATCGCGCTGGGGGATACGCTCACCGCACCGGCACATTGGGATGATGAGCCCTTCGAGGCGATTGTTTCCAATCCTCCCTACTCCACGAAGTGGATCGGCTCGGATTCGCCCACGTTAATGAACGACGAGCGCTTTTCCCCGGCGGGTGTGCTTGCCCCGAAGGGGAAGGCTGATCTGGCTTTCACCATGCATATTCTTTCCTGGCTGGCAGAAGATGGCACGGCTGCTATTGTTCAGTTCCCCGGGGTGCTCTACCGCGGCGGGGCGGAGCAGAAGATCCGCAAATATTTGGTGGATGGCAACTATGTTGATGCCGTGATCCAGCTGCCGGTGGACCTGTTCTACGGCACTTCCATCGGTACGTGTGTGCTGGTGCTTAAGAAGGCCAAGAAGGATTCGAACGTTCTGTTCATTGATGCTTCTCAATTGTTCGAGCGGTCTGGCACGAAGAATCAGATCACGGAGGCTTACCGCGAGCAGATTCTGGATGCCTATGCGAAGCGGGAGAATCAGGAGCATTTCGCGCAGCTTGTTCCGATGAGCGAGATCGCGGACGCTGATTACAATCTGTCGGTTTCCAGTTATGTGGAGCCCGAGGATACCCGGGAAAAGATAGATATCCACGCGCTCAATAAGGAGATCGAGGGGATCGTGGCCCGCCAAGCTGAGTTGCGCGCCGCTATCGACGCGATTGTCGCGGATCTGGAGGGTGCCAAGTGAATCGTATTGACGAATTGATCCAGAAGTACTGCCCGAACGGGGTGGAGTATCTTCCTATGGGTTCTGTTGGCACATTTGAACGGGGCAGCGGTTTACAGAAGAATCAGCTCCAATCGAGGGGTGTTCCCGCGATTCATTACGGCCAGATTTACACCCATTATGGAGTGGCTGCGAGCGAAACTCTTAGTTTTGTATCGTCTGAGGATTCTCGGAAATTCAAGCGCGCGTATCCCGGGGACGTACTCATTGCTACTACAAGTGAGAACGACGAGGATCTGTGTAAAGCAGTGGCGTGGGTTGGTGACGAACCACTCGTGTTTAGTGGGGACGCGTGTAGGTTTTCATCGAATCTCAACGCGCGATACGTATCATATTTTTTGGGTTCAACGTATTTTCATGAGGCAAAGCGAAAGTACATTACGGGGACCAAAGTTCGGAGAGTATCACCGCAAGCTCTGAGCAAAATTAAGATCCCCGTTCCACCGTGTGAAGTTCAAGACGAAATAGTGCGAATCTTAGATACATTCACTAAAATGGAAGCGGAGCTGGAAGCGGAGCTGGAAGCCCGACGTATGCAATATGGGCATTATCGTAGCTCCATATTTTATAAGGTCCGTAATGCTGAATCCACTCGAATGATTGCCCTGAAGGAACTTGGTGAGTGGGGTGGCGGCGGAACACCCAGTAAGAGTGTTGAGGCTTATTGGAACGGTCCTATTCCTTGGTTTTCACCCAAAGACATGAAGCAGACTCTTCTGGAAGAATCACAGGATCAAATATCGGAAGAAGCGGTAACTGCGCGGGGACTTACCAAGTATGGTGAGAACACGATTCTGGTAGTTGCAAGGTCTGGCATACTGAAGCACACCCTGCCGGTTGGTATTTTGGCGACCGAGGCAACAGTCAACCAGGATATGAAAGCACTGACAACGAGCAAGAAGATCGCACCAAGATATGCTCTCTATCTTTTGCAGAATTACGCCGGGGAAATCCTACTGAAATGTCATAAGGCGGGTGGGTCTGTGGATTCGTTGGACACGAGGAAGTTTTTCGATTTTCGTGTTCCAGTACCCCCACTCGCCGAACAGGAACGCATCGTGGCTATTCTCGATAAGTTCGATGCCCTCGTCAACGATATTTCCTCGGGTCTGCCCGCGGAGATTGAGGCTCGGCGCAAGCAGTATGAGTACTACCGTGACCGGCTCCTGAGTTTCGAGGAAGCCAAATGACCAGTTATCTTCCGATTGCCGCCAGCGACGATGCGACCGTCGTCGCCACATATGACCCGCCCACGCGTCAAGCCGCAGGGTATCAATCCGAAGCAGCGCTAGAAAAAGAACTCATCGCGCAACTCCAGCGGCAAGAATACGAGTACCTGCCCATCAAAGAAGAAGCAGACCTCGAAAACAATCTGCGCGCGCAGCTTGAGGCCCTCAACGGCATCCGCTTCGACGCCGAGGAGTGGGCGCGTTTCTACAGCATGCAGCTTGCCAATAAAGCCGAAGGGATCCTGGAAAAAACCGCGATTATTCAGGCGAATCCCGCGGCGTTGGTACTAGTCCGCACAGACGGCAGCCAGAAGAATATCCACCTTTTCGACAAGGAAAATATTCACCGCAACCATATGCAGGTCATCAACCAGTACGAGGTGGAAGGCCGGCATCATAACCGCTACGACGTGACCATCCTGGTGAACGGCCTGCCGCTCGTACATATTGAACTCAAGCGGCGCGGCGTGGAACTGCGCGAAGCTTTCAACCAGATCAACCGCTACCAGCGCGATAGCTTCTGGGCGGGCAGTGGGCTGTTCCAATACGTCCAACTTTTCGTGATTTCCAACGGCACCTACACGAAGTACTACTCCAATACCACGCGTTTCGAGCACGTGAAAGGCCAGAATTCCGGGCATAAGAAGGCGAGCGCCGCGAGTTTCGAGTTCACCTCCTGGTGGACAGACGCGCGTAACCGCCACATCACCGACCTCATGGATTTCGCGAAGACGTTCCTCTCCAAACGCACCCTGCTCAACATCATTTCGCGATTCTGCGTCTTCACCTCCGAGAAGAACCTCATGGTGCTGCGGCCCTACCAAATCGTGGCCGCCGAGCGCATTATCAACCGCATCCGGATCGCCACCAATTACAAAAAACTCGGAAGCATCGAAGCCGGCGGCTATATTTGGCACACTACCGGCTCGGGTAAAACCCTCACCAGCTTCAAGACCGCCCAGCTCGCAACCCGAATCGAGGGAGTGGATAAGGTTCTTTTCGTCGTCGACCGAAAAGATCTGGACGACCAAACCAAGAAGGAATACGAGACGTTCCAAAAAGGCGCGGTCAATTCCAACCGTTCCACCGCCGAGCTGGCCCGGCAGCTATCCAACCCGGCTGCCCGCATCGTCATCACCACGATCCAGAAGCTCTCCAACTTCGTGCGTGCAACCAAGACTCACGATGTCTACAACAGCCATATCGTCATCATCTTCGACGAATGCCACCGCAGCCAATTCGGGGATATGCACAAGGCGATCACGAAAGCCTTCCGGAACTACCACCTCTTCGGTTTCACCGGCACCCCGATTTTCAACGAAAACAAGGCAAGCGGCTCCTCGCTCGCGATTCGTACGACGGCGCAAGTCTTTGGCGATCGCCTCCACTCCTACACCATTTCGGACGCGATCACAGACGCCAATGTGCTGCCCTTCCGTATTGACTACGTCAACACCGTGCGGGCCCGCGAAGGCGTGGAGGATGAGGAAGTAGCAGCCATCGCCACCGAGGCAGCCCTCCTGGACCCACGCCGAATCAGCCAGGTTGTGGCTTATATCCTTGAGCACTTCGATCAGAAAACAAAAAGGAACGAGCACTACTCCCTCAAAGGCAAGCGCCTCTCCGGCTTCAACTCTATTTTCGCAACCGCCTCCGTCAACGCCGCAAAACTCTACTACACGGAATTTGCTCGGCAACAAGAGAACCTGCCGGTGGAGCGGCGCCTGAAAATCGCCACGATCTTCACCTACGCGGCGAACTCAGATGAGTACAGCGGCGATGGCCTACTTCCCGAAGAAGACTTCAACGCTGAGGCGCTTTCGTTGCCGGATCGCGAATTCCTTGAGGGAGCCATCGCCGATTACAACACCATGTTCGGATCGAATTTCGATACCTCGGCAAACAACTTCGGCAACTACTACGAGGACGTATCCAAGAAGATGAAGACGCGGGAGCTGGATATGCTCATCGTGGTCAATATGTTCCTCACCGGATTCGATGCGAAAACCCTCAATACCCTGTGGGTGGATAAGCATATGCATCACCACGGGTTGCTCCAGGCGTTCTCGCGGACCAACCGGATCCTCAACTCCGTGAAAACCTACGGGAATATCGTTTCCTTCCGGAACCTCGAAAAGGAAACAAACGATGCCATCGCGCTGTTCGGGAACAAAGAAGCGCAAGGCATCACCGTGCTCAAGCCTTTCGCTGATTACTTCTCCACGTACGTAACGAAGATCGACGCCCTGCGGACCTGGGAACCCGGCGCGGTTATCGCCAGCGAAAGCCAGCAAAACGCGTTCATTCAGGTATTCGGAGAGCTGCTGCGCCTGCGCAATATCCTCACCGCTTTCGATGAATTCGAGGGACAGGACCCGCTTTCCCAGCGCGATCTGCAGGACTACCAATCCACATACCTTGAGCTATACCGGGCCCGGCGCAAACAAAGCGAAGGCGATGTTGAGCGCATCAATGACGATCTCACTTTCGAGATTGAGCTCATGAAGCACGTTGAGGTCAACGTTGATTACATCCTCATGCTGGTGGAACGCTACCGGGCACAGCACGAAGCTGGATCGCGAGCCGAGATTCGCGAAGAAATCCGGCGGGTGGTGAAATCCAGCCCGAGCCTGCAGAACAAGCTTGACCTTATTGAGCGGTTTATCGAGTCGGTCTCCGTGACCGGTGAGATTGACCAAGAATGGGAACAGTATCTAGCTGAACAAAAGGCTGTCGAAATTGAACAGCTGGTGCGGGAGGAAAACCTCAAACAGCCGCAAACGGATACTTTCATTGATATGGTCTTCCGGCGCGGGCGTTTGGTGGCCTCGGGTGCGGATATTGAAATCATCTTGCCGGCCGAATCGCTCTTCGGGGCGGGTAAGAACAGCCGCATTGCCCGCAAACAGCGTGTTATCGAGAAGATCAGCCTTCTGCTGGATCGCTTCCGCGGGCTCGGCGCCCCGGCTACCGCGGAAAGCTATGCGGTGGCCGATGCCGGTGAATATGTTTGAGGTGGGTCCGGTGCATAGTTTCATAGCCTCACGGCAAGGTTAAAGAGCGGACGGTGAGATGGCATTCCAATACTTGCATCCGGAGGAAGAATTCCAGGTGTGGACGCTCATCCATTACGCGGATGCCCGCCCGGATAATTTACTCGATATTCACTACGAAGAAGGCGAACGTTACCGCTGCCTCTTAGCCACTGCATATGAGAGCGAGAACGGAGGAGAACTCGATATCGAACCGGAGGATCCACTCTACGATGAGTTTCTCCAAGTAGCTATGGACATCATTGAGATCGTTCATGATGGGCCACGGCGCTACAACGCTTCTCTTACTCTCGATTATCGAGATTTTCCCACCCTGATCACCGACTCCGTCACCGGCGAAACCGTGTATTCGGCTAGTAGTGATCCTCTGCGCGGGTAGTGATCGGCGCGTCCGGGCTGACAGTGCCTGTGTGGAAACGGTGGAGTCTGCGCAAGTAGTGTGCTACTGGGGTTTGTCCCTTTGGTTTTACCTTCTGGTAAATGCGGACGCTACTCGAAAAACGGTAGAATAATTAGTTCGGCTGGTTCTTAGGTGCCGCTTTGCGGAGCCAGGTGGCTAAACACTCAAATGAAGGTGTGAGCATTTCTATAATTTCATCGCTGCTAATGTGCATGACTTTGTTCCGAGCTAATCGGGCATCGTTTAGGGCCGTTAGGCAACGATCCTTGTCCAGCCCATCTATCGAAAGGCACTGTTTCCAAACCTCTTTAGAGCTAAAGCACTTCATGTAACCGGCAAACGTTAACCTTTCTATATATTGCTCAGACTCACTGGATTGCCCATAGTTTATGTCTTCGTCGTTGAACAGGGGGCCGCTATCATCAGCCTTTTTAATGTCGGTGAGGCTTTTTGTTTCGGATACGGCTTTTCTGAGGATGTCCTCATCAACTTGACCTAGAATTCTCCGAATTAGATTCTCTATTTCTTGTACTCGTAGGAACATTTCAGTTGTGGAGTGAAGGTGTTTTGCCAGATCGGCAAGGGTATATATTTGGACGATTCGTCCATTAGTGTCGGATCCGTATATGAATCCATGTTGAAGAATTGAAGGGATGCAGTCGGAGAGTTTTCTTTCTGTTGGGAAGATAGGCACCTGGGTCTGCGCCATTTCAACCAGCTTACTTTGGCCAGCGGTAATGCCGCGGGCCAGGTCGGATACCGTTACTGAGCCAATTATTGAAGCTTTATCGGATTCGCTGAAGAACAAAGGCATTTTGCTTCGCCCTGTATTTTGCATCCGATCTAACGCCTCGTTCGGAGTCATGCCGTAAGTTAAGTAGTCAAGATCGTCGGGTTCGTCGGCTTTTAGAAGGGATAGGACACTGCCCTGAATGGAAGATGTATCCCTGTTTGCGGCGTTTGGCCTAGGTGATAGTTGCACATCCCCGTAGTAGTCCGCTAGTTCGATTGGTGGGAACATTTCCCAGCCCATGCTCGTCAGTTCAGCCCGGATTTCGTTGTTTATATTCGAACCCCGTCGCTCTCGATTTTTTCTTTTTAGAAGATTCTGAGTCGATATCAGAATGCTCCCGTCTTCCTTGAATTCAACATCTTTATCCCCTTTTCTGATGTTGAACGGGGTGTTTACGACGCTATTTACACTGCTTCTTTGCATAACTATATTATCGCAGATAATATAGAGAATTTGTGTCGGTTATTCACGGGAAATCCTGACCGCCGTAGCTGCTTACGGAAGGTTTTTCTCGTGTTTTTATCGCGGTTTTCGGGCCTACTTGGACTGATCGCTGATCGTCTCGTTTCCTAGTTAAATTTGATGGAAGGGGAGGCTCCCGGAAAATCCGGGGCCTCCCCTTTCGCTTGCCCGGGGCGGGATGCTGGCCAATAGGCCGGCATCCCGCGCGAGGCGCGCTAGTTGTTAGCGGGTTGCTAACAGTGCTGTGTTAGCGGCGGACGATGGGGGTATCAATACCATCCCCGTCCCAGTCACCAACCAGCATCTGGTCACCAGACCGGCCGTAATGCAAGGTGATATCGGCGTTCCCGCTCTTGAGCGAGTTCGCCACAAACACCTGGTTACCGCGGCGGACCGCGAAGGTGTCCTTACCGTCGCCGTCCCAGTCACCAACGAAGATTTGGTCACCGGTCTTGCCGTAGGAGAAGGAGGTTTCCGCCTTGCCGCCCGTGAGGGTGTTATTCACGAAGAACACATTCCCCCGTTGGACCGCGAAGCTGGACTTGCCATCCCCGTCGAAATCGCCGGAGAGCAATACATCGCCGTCGCGGCCGAAGCTGAATGCCTGGTCGGCATCGCCGGAACGGATCGAGTTGAGGACGAATACCTGGTTGCCGCGGCGGACCGCGAAGGTGTCCTTCCCGTCGCCATCCCAGTCGCCGACCACGATGGTGTCATCGGTGCGCCCGAACGAGATGACTTCATCGGCCACGCCTCCGGTGAGGCTGTTCTGAATGAAGATCTGGTTACCGCGGCGCACTGCCAAGGTTTCCTTACCGTCACCATCCCAGTCACCGATCAACACCTGATCAGCGGCTCGCCCGTAGGAGAAAGCCGGCTGGGTTGCTGCGGAGTCCCAATCATTGGATAGGTAGAACGTATTGCCAGTGTTACCCGGCTTCACCGGGGGAGTGGGAGTGGCCGAGGGCACGGGCTGTGCCGAAGGGGCCGGTTTCTCGGTGGGCGTCGTCGTTACTGAAGGAGTAGGTTTCGGATCTTGCTGCGCAATACCTGCCGATTGCTCAAGGCCGGCCAGGGTAAATTTCGCTTGCTTGATATACGCAAGATCGGTGCGCACATCGTACCCGCGCCCGGACGTTCCCTTCCAGGAACGTGAGAAGTCCTTATCCCAGTGGCCGTACGAGTGCATGATGAACGTGCCATCGGGCAACGCGGTGATGCCCGTATATCCGGTATCCCCGCCGTAACGGTTATTCGACCAATCGCGCTCCAGCAGGATGCGATACTGGCCGGGGCGCTGGTGCATTAAATCATCGAAGGTGCCGACCCAGGCCACCCAGTTCCCGGCCTTCCAATCACTGGCACCATCGTGGCGGCCATTGCCATTGAGGTCATAGCGGATTTCCCGCATCGGAACCACCACCCGGCCGGAGACGGGATCATAGGCCGGCTTATGCCGCTCGCCGGCAAGGGAACCGGGAAGCTCCACCGGTTTCGACCAGGTCTTGCCTTCATCCTTGGACACGATCATCGTGGGCAGATGCGCGTGGGACTGGCTGCGCGCCAAACCAACAATCTGCTTGCCGTCCGGAGAACGGAACATCCCGATCTCACACATTTGATGGGACTTTTCAATATCGCGGTGTTCGGCCAGGTAGGGAACCGGATCAGACCACTTCTCCACGCCGTCCTCGAAAGTGAGATAGGTCTTGTAATTGACGAAATCGTAATCGTGATAGACGCCCATCCATTTTTGGATTGGCTGGCCGGTGCCGTCGCGCAATTGCACCAGGGAAGCCATAGCAACAATCGCAGCATTATCCTTCCCATCATGCTGACGCACCGGATGGAAATTGGTGTACTCGCTCCACGTTTCGCCATTGTCATCCGAATACGAGGTATTCCACCCGTAACGATGGCCGGCATTATCAACACCCCACCCCGGATTAGCGGTGATGAGCATGAGCCGCTCCGAGCCATCCTCCTGGATGAGGGAATACAGGGTAGGAGTCTCCTGCGAACCGGTCCACGACTTCGGGGTATCGGTCTTTTCCGTCCACGTTTTACCCTGATCATCCGAGATCATCATGACCAGCGGGCCCTTGCCGTGCCCGGCCGGGAACGCGGAAATCATCCGCCCGGTTTTCGTCTGCACCAGATCGGGCTGCCCCAAATACTGGCGATTCCCACCCGGCTGGCGCATCACCGTGCTGATATCGGCATCATCGAGCTTGTATTCCGGGATCGTATTGCGCAGGGGGAGCTGGAGCTGGGCGGGTTCGTTTTTGCCGGGTTCGCCCTTGTCGGGGACATCTTGGCCGGGCTGACCGGGCTGGCCGGGAGTCGGCTTTCCCTGGTCCGGATTGCCTTGCGCGGAATCCTGCGGCCGTTCCTTATCGTAGAGAGCCTTCACCTCAGCCGCGCTCAGTTCAGAGTTGTAGACGGCCAGTTCGTCAATGGCTCCGGTGAAACCAGTTCCACCAATAACATCCGCGGGGATGAGCACGCGATGATTTTTCGTCCAGGAATTCTTATCAACAGCCTGGCCATTGACGTACATCGTCATCCCAGCGGTTTTCGATTGCGTCCACGCAACGTGATACCAGGTATCACCGGCAAAATCGTATTTGAAGGTCAGCACATCCCCGCGGCCCTTACCAACATGGAATCCAGCCTGGCGGCCCGCAGCTAATTTCAGATCAAAAGAAAAATCCTTCTTGTTATCCATGAGCACGGAGGTACGTTCGCGGGGTTCCGCATCCGAGCGCACCCAATAGCTCACCGACCACGGATCCTTCTCAGAAATCGATATCGGCTGGGAAAAGCTGAGGCCGTGGCCATTCTCCACTCGCAAGGCAGTGCCGGACACGCCATTCACCAGCGGCGCTTGTGCCTGATCGGGATTGCGTTGCCCCGCGGAATCCGCGAGATCCGTATCGAAGGTGTACTTATGAATGGGGGTAGCTGCCTGTGATGCGTGGGCGATGAGGGTACCGCCGCCCGGCAAGGTAAGGAGTAAGGCACCGGCAACAGATATAAATCGGTATAAACGTTTCACCACTATTCGCTTTCGATGAATTTGACAGTTCTGAGCACGGAGCTTCCGCGACATTGCTTCCGCTGCAACCCAGGCCGGGGGTTGCCGTGCTCGTATACAAGATCACCGGTTCTTGTTCTGAACATATTAGGAGCGTGGCCGGGCGGGAGTAAGTGCCTTTTGGTCCTAAAGTCTGACAACTTTTTGTGAGGTGAAATACATTCGGGTCGTGTGGTGGCGGGGACGGCACGTAGCTGCGTCGTCGTTCGAAAAGACCCCGGGCGCCGTGAGCGAAATTTGTCTGACCTGCGCAAATGTGCGCGCTGTGCGGGTGTTGACTCTTTTCTCGGAGCCGCCGGCGCAGTACTTTAACTTCCATGTGCGGAATTGTTGGGTACGCGGGCCCGCGCTCGCGAGCAGAACAGGGAAGAACGAACGGCGCTGAAACGGCAGGCACCAGCGCCCTGACCGAAGCCACCACCGGCGCCTTGACCGGCACCACGCAACGCGGATTGCAGGTGGTGCTCGAAGGCCTAGCTCGCCTGGAATACCGCGGCTATGACTCGGCCGGGGTGGCGGTGGCCGGGCCGGAGGGTTTGCGCGCGGTCAAGCGCGCCGGGCGCCTCGATAACCTGCGCCAGGCGCTGCAGGACACCCCGCTGCCGCCGGCGCAGGTGGCCATCGGTCACACTCGTTGGGCCACCCACGGTTCGCCCTCGGATACCAATGCCCACCCTCATGTTTCTTTTGATGGCCGAGTTGCTATCGTCCACAACGGCATTATCGAAAACTACCGCGAACTCGCGGAGGGCCTTGCGGCCGCGGGAATTACGCCCATCTCCGATACCGATTCGGAAATCGCGGCGCATATCCTCGCCCAGCAGCTCGCCGCGGTTGATGCGGTTGATGCGAGCGTTGCGGAGTCTGGTTCCGACGACGCCGCCACCGGCACCGCAGCCAGCACCGCCACCACCGCGGAGCCCGGCTCCGGCTCCGCCCTTTTCCGCGCCATGCTCGCCACCGCGAATATTATCGACGGCTCCTTCACGCTCGTCGCGATTGACCGCGATCACCCCGATACCGTGGTGGCGGCCCGGCGGAACTCCCCGCTGGTCATAGGCCTGGGTGAGGGGGAGAACTACCTGGGTAGCGACGTGGCCGCTTTCATCTCCGAAACCCAGCGCGCCCTGGAGGTCCCGCAGGATACCGTGGTGGAAATCAGCGCGGATACCGTGCGGCTCCTCGGCTTCGACGGTTCGCCGCGCGCGGGCAAGGAATTCACGGTGGATTGGGACGCTTCGGCAGCTGTCAAAGGCGGATACGCCACCTTTATGGACAAAGAGATCCACGAGCAGCCGCGCGCCGTCGCCGATACCCTGCGCGGGCGCGTGGTCAATGACTCTCTCCAACTCGACGAAATGCGCATCAGCGAAGCGGTGCTGCGCACCATCGATAAAATTATCGTGATCGCCGCCGGCACCGCGTCCTACGCCGGGCAGGTCGCGCGTTACGCCATCGAGCATTGGTGCCGCATCCCGGTGGAGGTGGAACTCGCCTCCGAATTCCGCTACCGCGACCCGGTGGTGGGGGAGAAGACGCTCGTCGTCGCCATTTCGCAATCCGGGGAAACGATGGACACGATTATGGCGGTGCGCCACGCGCGTGAACAGGGCTCGAAAGTCCTCGCCATTGTCAATACCTACGGCTCGACCATCGCACGCGAATCCGACGCGGTGCTCTACACCCACGCCGGCCCCGAAATCGCGGTGGCTTCCACGAAGGCCTTCGTGGCCCAGATCACCGCGTCCTACCTGCTCGGGCTCTACCTGGCTCAAATCCGCGGCAATAAATTCCGCGACGAAATCACCGGCTACCTCGACGAACTCGAAAAAATGCCGGCGCGCATGGAAAAAATGCTCGCCCAAGAACCGCAAATCCGCGCCCTGGCCCGCGAACTCAAGGGCGAAAACTCGGTGCTTTTCCTCGGCCGGCACGTCGGTTTCCCCATCGCCCTGGAAGGCGCCCTCAAACTCAAAGAAATCGCCTACGTGCACGCCGAAGGTTTCGCCGCCGGGGAACTCAAACACGGTCCCATCGCGCTCGTGACCGAGAACCTGCCAATTTTCGTGATCGTCCCGACCCCGCGCCGCCCCGAGCTGCACGCGAAAACGCTGTCGAATCTGCAAGAGGTCCGTTCGCGCGGGGCACGCACCATTGTGGTTGCGGAGGAGGGCGACGACGCCGTTCGCGATTTCGCCACCTCGGTATTCTGGGCACCCCGCGGCACGCCCACCCTCATGATGCCGCTCGTCACCGTGATCCCCTTGCAGATTTTCGCTTCGGAGATGGCGGCGGTGCGCGGCTACGACGTTGATAAACCGCGCAACCTGGCTAAATCCGTGACAGTCGAATAATCGCGCCACCCCGCGCTCACTTTCCAGTCACGTTCAATTAGCCGGGTGTTTACCCGGGCTTCCTATGGTGACGGTGTCCTATTTCCCTCGGATGAAGGAACACCATGACCATATTTTCCCTGCGGCGCATGACCGCTTTCGGTGCGGTTGCGGTGCTGGGCGCGGGCGTGCTCACCACGCCGGCCCAGGCCGCGCCAGCCGACCACGTCACTATCGATATCGCGGCGATCTCCGATTTCCACGGCCATATCGAGAATGCGGCTGCCCTCGATTACCAGATTGATGAGCTGCGCAAGGCCAATCCGAATACCATTTTCGTGGGGAACGGGGATCTGGTGGGCGGCTCGGCTTACGTATCCTCCATCGCGAACGACCAGCCCACCCTCGATATTCTCAACGCCATGCAGCTCGACCTCTCCGGGGCGGGCAATCACGAATTCGACCAGGGCGTCAAGGATTTCGAGAACCGCATCGTGCCGGCCTCCGAATTCCCGTGGACCCTGGCGAGCGTGGGCGGGATCGATACCGAAAAGATCACCCCCTACGCCTTAAAAACCGTGGGCGGGGTACGGGTGGCTTTCGTTTCCGGCGTGACCGACGAGCTCAATACCCTGGTGTCTCCCACCGCGATTACCGGCCTGGATATTAAGGATCCCGTCAAGGCCGTGGATGCGCAGGCTGCCCTGCTCAAGGATGGGGACGAAAGCAACGGCGAGGCGGATATCGTCGTCGCCCTCATGCACGCCAATAATGCGGTAGCGGCAACGCTCGGAAGCGATGTGGACGCCGTCGTCGCAGGTCATACGCACCTCACCGTGGATAGCGTGACCACGCCTTCGGGCGCACCGGTTCTGGAAGTGGGCGAATACGGGCGCACGTACGGCCGTTACACTTTTGTGTACGACGCCGCAGCTAAGAAGCTCGTGAGCGCTACCGCCGCCAACGTTGCTATTGACTACAAGAATGCCCAGGCCCCCAAGTCCGCCGATATTGAGGCGATGTACCAGGCTGCCGAAACGAAGGCGAAGGAACTGGGTGCTCAGCAGATCGGGACCATTAAGGGAATCGCGAATCGCGGCACCAATAACGGCACCGATACCGGGGCGAATCGCGGAACCGAATCCTCGGCCGGCAATATGATCGCCGAAGCGTTCTACCAGTACTCCCAGGGCATGGAAAAGAAGGCCGATTTCGGGATTATTAACCCGGGCGGTATTCGCGCGGATCTGGACCCCAACGGGGACGGCATCGTCACTCTGGAAGAGTCCTACACCGTGCAGCCTTTCGGGAATTCATACGCCACCGTGGACCTGACCGAAGCGCAGATCTACACCATGCTCGAACAGCAGTGGAATGACAAGGAAGGCGCCTCGCGGCCGATGCTGCGCCTCGGGCTTTCCTACAATATGCATTACGTTTTCGACGCCGCCGCGGATGCCACCCCGGGCCAGCGCGTCAAGGCCGTGTACATCAACGGTGAGAAACTGGATCGGGCGGGGCAGAAGGTCTATACCGTGGCCTCCAACCAGTTCATCCTGGCCGGTGGTGACGGTTTCACGGTGCTCGGCGAGGGTAGCAATTACGCCGATACCGGGCTGATCGATAACGATGTATTCAACGCTTTCCTCAAGGCCAACCCCGGCTACCAGGTGCGTTATAACCAGACCTCGGTGGGTATCACCGGGGAAGATGCTCTCAAGGCCGGGGAAAGCGCGGAGCTGAGCTTCTCCTCGCTGGCTCACACCTCCACCGAGCCCAAGGGTGAGAAAGTCACCGTGTACCTCAACGGGGTGGAAGTGGGCAGCGGCGCGCTGGATACCACCGTGACGCCCTCGCTGGATAACACCGGCCGTGCCACCGTAAAGGTTACGGTGCCTGCCGATGCCCCCGCGGATTCCGTGCTGCGGGTGGTGGCCGGGCCCACCGATCTGTCCTTCCAGGTGGCCGTTGCTCCCGCCGCGGTGACGCCGGATCCGGGCGCGGGCGAGGAGCCGGGCAAGCCGGAGCCGACGGAACCGGGCAAGCCGGAACCGGGGCAACCGGGCAAACCGGAACCCACGGAGCCCGGAACCCCGAACCCCACCCCGGAACAACCCGCGAAGCCGGGCACTCCGGCGGGTAACCGCTTCATCGCCACCAATACCTGGAACTCGGGTGCTGGCAGCATTGATGCCGGCTACGGGCGCGCTGGCGAAAGCTTCATTTACGGGGATTGGGATGGCGACGGCGTGGATAGCCTCGGCGTCGTGCGCGGTAACCAGTTCCTCCTGACCAACGGCTTTGCCGGGAATGCCACCGAGGTCTTTGCTTTCGGGAAGGCCGGTGACCGGGTGCTCGTCGGCGACTGGAACGGGGACGGTAAGGACACCGTGGCCGTGGTGCGCGGAAACACCATTTACGCGGTGGATTCCCTGCGCGGCGGCGCGGCGGACCACGTCTTCACCTTCGGGCGCCACGGGGATACCTACCTGGCCGGCGATTTCAACGGCGATGGCCGTGACGAAGTAGCGGTCCAGCGCGGCAATACCTTCTTCGTGCAGGACTCCCTGGGCGGGGCTGCCGGTGCCACCTTCTCCTTCGGCCGTGCTTCGGATATCGCCCTCGCCGGTGATACCGATGGGGACGGGAAGGACACCATCGTGGTGGTCCGCGGTAACGCCTACTACGTTGCCGGCTCCTTGAGCTCCGGGCCGGCCAGCGCGGTGTACTCCTTCGGGAAGCACACCGATACGCACCTCCTGGGTGACTGGAATGGCGACGGCGTCGATACCCCGGCCGTCCACCGGGTCCGCTAAGGATTCTGCGGAGGGTTCGCTAAGGAACTCCGCCGCGGTGCTGCTGGGCATTTCTTGCCGGTAGTGCTGTTGTGCATCGCTAGCCCGCATGCTGCCGTGCTCATGAGTGAGCCGCGCGGCGTGCGGGCTAGTTGCGCACGGGTGACTTGCTAATCACGGGCCTGTGAGCTGGGCTTGTGTATATGTGCCTGCCGGTTGGGTATGCGCGCGCGAGCTGTGTTGATTTTCGCGTGCCGGCCACATTGGAGTTATCAGCTTGGCGCGATAACATGGGAAAATGGATTTCGTGAACGATTTTGCTCCTCTTGCTCTAACCTATGACGATGTGTTGCTTGTTCCGCAACCAACTGATGTTATTCCTTCCGAAGTCGATACCTCTTCCCACCTGACCCGCAATATTGTGCTGAAAACCCCCATGGCTTCCGCGGCCATGGATACGGTCACGGAGCGCGATATGGCTGTTGCGATGGCACGCCAGGGCGGTATTGGGATTATTCACCGCAATCTCTCCCCGGAAGATCAGGCCCAGCAGGTTCGCGAGGTCAAACGTTCCGAATCCGGTATGATCACCGACCCGGTGACCGTCGCCCCGAATGCCACGATCGCCCAGCTCGATGCCCTGTGCGGGCAGTATCGGGTCTCTGGCCTTCCCGTTGTGGATGAGCAGAAGCACCTGCTCGGCATTATTACCAACCGTGATTTGCGTTTCGTTCCGGAAGATGAGTACGCCACCACCCGGGTTGAGGATGTTATGACCCGCATGCCGCTGGTGACCGCGCCCACGGGCGTGTCCCGCGCGGATGCCCGGGCACTCCTCAAGAGCCACCGAATCGAAAAACTGCCCCTTATTGATGAAGATGGGCGCCTCACCGGCCTTATCACTGTCAAGGATTTCGTCAAAACCCAGCAGTACCCCAATGCTTCCAAGGATTCCCAGGGCCGCCTCCTCGTGGGTGCGGGCGTTGGGTACTTGACCGACTCCTGGGAGCGGGCCGGGATGCTTGCTGATGCCGGTGTGGACGTGCTCGTGATTGACTCCGCGAACGGGGAAGCGAAGCTCGCCCTCGATATGATTCGCCGCCTGCGTGCCGATTCCGGTTTTGACGGCGTGGAAATCATTGGCGGCAATATCGCCACCCGCTCCGGCGCCCAGGCACTCATCGATGCCGGGGTGGACGCGGTCAAGGTCGGGGTGGGCCCCGGGTCCATCTGCACCACCCGCGTGGTGGCCGGCGTTGGCGTACCGCAGGTAACCGCTATCGTGGATGCGGCGCGCGCCTGCAAGCCGGCCGGTATCCCGCTGATCGCGGACGGCGGCCTGCACTGGTCCGGTGATATCGGCAAGGCCATCGTGGCCGGTGCCGATACCGTGATGCTCGGTTCACTCCTGGCTGGCTGCGTGGAAACCCCCGGCGAAGTCATTTTCGTGAACGGCAAGCAGTACAAGCACTTCCGCGGAATGGGCTCCCTGGGCGCGATGAGCTCGCGCGGCAAGAAGTCCTACTCCAAGGACCGCTACTTCCAGGCCGATGTCACCTCCGATGCCAAGCTCATTCCGGAAGGCATCGAAGGCCAGATTCCCTTCCGCGGCCCGCTGGCCTCCGTGCTCTACGAACTGGTGGGCGGCCTGGGCCAGACCATGTTCTACTCGGGTGCCTCCACCATCGCCGAGCTCAAGGAAAAGGGCCGCATGGTCCGCATGACCGGCGCCGGCCTCAAGGAATCGCATCCCCACGACGTGGAAATGACCGTGGAAGCCCCGAATTACTCCGGGCTCAAGTCCTAAATATTCCTATTCATAACCTCCTTTAGCTCGCTGCCGTGAGCGGTAGGGCCGGGGTGGTGGCGAGGGCCGGGAACGTAAGAGTGCGTTCCCGGCCTTTCGTATGTACCGCAAAGTACGACGCCGCAGCCCGGCTCCCGCGTGGCCGAGTTGATGCGCGTAGCACGATCATGAGCGGCTGGACTATGCGGGCTCCGGCTGGGTTCGCCCAGCCGGACCAGCAACGCGACCAGTGAGCACTATGCGCGCGGAACGGGCCAGCCTTCCTTGGGACCATCCGAGCGGCCTACTTTGCGCAAAAACTCTTGGAATTCGCGTTCTGCTGCGATCTGAATATCCACGATTTCCCGCAGTTCCTTTTCCCGCAGCTGGGGGAATCTCTCCAACATGGCCCCGAGTACCCGCAGCGTGGCCACCACATCGGCTTCCGCATTGTGGAAAGAATCATCCTGGAATACCCCGTAGTGCATAACGAGGTTTTCCAAGCGCCGCTTCCCCTTCCGGTAGCGATCCACCCCGCGATCCAATAGATAGGGATCAATAACCGGGAAAATCTCACCACCCAAACGCTGGCTGAGGGTGGGCATCCCGTGGCGGGCCAGCTCACTTTCGAGCAGGGTGAAATCATAAGAGGCATTAAAAGCCACCACCGGCTGGCCCGCCGCGAGTTGCGCACCCAAAATATCCGCGATCTCACCGAGCACTTCCGCGATGGGGCGGCCCTCCGTGCGGGCCTGCTCCGTAGTAATGCCATGCACCTGGCTGGCCGCTTCCGGAATATCCACCCCGGGATCCGCCAGCCAATACCGCCGCGAGGTTCCCTCACTATCCACCCGCACGAGCGAACAAGTGACGAGGCGATCACGCCGGGGATCCACCCCGGTTGTTTCTGTATCAAAGCCGATAAGCGGCAGCGTGGTCCACACGGTTCCCATCCTTTCCGCGGCCCGCGCCGCGCTTCTGTGCTGGTGCTTCGTAGTCTAATCCGCCCCTACGACACAAAAACGTACCTGTTTCTATCTGCGGCTACGTCCGCGGCGTAAGGGTATCCAATGTTTCAACGCGGCGACACCGATGAGCAGCAAGCTGGAGAAGAGCAGTACGAGAAGCCCGGTTCCGGGTGGAAGCATATTCCCGGAATCGTCACCCTTGAGGATACTGATACCGGCAATTCCGGGAAGGTACTTTCCTACCTCGGGAAGGAGGGTCTGGACAAGAGGAGCGATAATCGCCACAATCGTGAGCAGAACGGCCACGCTGGAATATCGGGATCGGAAAATAAGGCAGATACTCACGCAGAATATGCACAGGGTGGCAAGATACACGAGTACCGCACCTACCGAAGGTAGCGAGGCTAACAACAGCTCGCGATACTCTGCGGCACTTAGAGTTGAGGCATCTATACCGCGCGGTGCCAGAAATCTGTACATCACCACGGCGCCAATGGCCTGACCCAATCCCCACAAACACACAGTCACGCCACTGCATATGGCTCGGGCGAGCAGGGTCAGTGGTGTGGCGGGGAGAACCAAGGTAGTGATATCGCGGTAACGCGGTTGATCATCGAAATTTAGCAACACGCACGGTAGGACAGCCGCAATGGGCTGCGCAAAAACAATGCTGACCGCGATAGCGGTAGATAAACCTGCACAACCAGCGGGAAGTTCGCCGGCGCGGGGGAGTAGTTGCAGGGCGGTCATCATGTTCCCGGCAACGACACACAGCCCGAGAACGACACCGATTCGTACCTGCGAAGCCACCTGAATGAGCGCACCGCGCAGGTGCCAGATCGCCCTATCGCGGGCACGCAAAGAGCTAATCATGCCGCGGCCTTACGGCGTTCGGACCAGAAAAACCCGAGTGTAATGACAATCATCCACGCGAGCAGAACGAAGATATTTGTGCTCCAATGCGCGGCTACATCCGCAGCAAGTTCTGGTGACATAGCCGAATTGGTGAGCATATCACCCTGCAAAATCAGGCCGTAAGCGGCCAGGTCCGGACTCCAACGGGCGAGGGGCGTTACCCGAGATAAAAGGAACGACAGTGGAACAACTGACTGATTGAGCAGGAGGAAGAGAAGAGGGATCGTCCCGGATTGGAATACCGAGGTGAGGAAGGAGGCTAACCAGCACAGTACACTCCAGTAGATGAGGAGACCACATAACGCTTGTACATTGAAGCTGCTCCACTGGAAGGCACCCACGCCAAAGCCGACAAACAGGGCAAGGCTGAGGTACATGACGACAAAGAAGAAACCTACCAGTAGATGAGCAGCCGCCCAGGCGAAACGACGTGGCACCGCTACCGCGATGAGAGTTCGGGTGGAAGCGTGGTGGGGCTCCAGGGGAACCAAGTTTTCGGAGATGGATCCCACCCCGGAAATAATGGGGGCAAGGGAGAGCATAAGGAGCGCCTGCAAGAATAGAGAATAATCGGCGTGCCAGAGTTTCCCGTCGCTGTACTGTACGAATAAGAACAATGCTGCAGGCAGGAAACATGCCAAAAATGCGATTCGGACAGATCGTGAGGTCCACCAGAGTACCCATTGTGCGCGCACTAACCGCGAAAATGACCTAAGCATCTGTGTCTCCTTCGTGGTTCGCGGCTCCGGTAGCTTTTTCGGTTGTATTCGGGTGGGACGGCCATCGGCCGAATGGCAGGTTGCCGTGAGCCAACGTGGCTGCGCCGTCGTACACCACGCTGCCCTGTTCCAGGACCACCAGACGATCACAGGTATCGGCAAGGAAATCCAACAGATGACTGGAGAGCACAACCGTTTTTCCCTCACGCCGCCACATTACAATCAGCTGCGCCAGTAACTCGATTCCTTGCGGGTCAAGACCATTGGAAGGTTCGTCTAGTAGCAGCACAGGAGGGTCGCCGAGAAGCGCGGCCGCTAAACCGAGACGTTGATTCATGCCCAGAGAGAGCTTTCCGGCTTTTCGAGTGGCCACGTGATCCAAACCAACCGTATGCAGTACCTCGTCAATGCGCTGGCTCGCGAAGTGATGGGTCGCTGCGATCCATGCCAGATGCTGGCGCACAGTACGCGAGCGAGTTGCCCCCGAACCACCCAGGAGGGTTCCCACGTAGCGAAGCGGGTAGTCCAGTCGTCGGTAGGGATGCCCAAAGATGAGAGCTTGTCCATGGGTGGGTGGTTCCAGGCCAACTAAGAGACGTATGAGTGTGGATTTTCCGCAACCGTTATGGCCAGCTAAACCCACGATCTGGCCGGGAGGGAAACTCAGCGTTAGATTATGGAGCGCACTTTGACCACGATAAATTTTGGATAAATCCTTGGTTTCTATGGGAAGTGTTGTCATGCTTCTATGCTGGCGACTCATCATGCGGAACACATCGGCCTCGTGTTCGATACTCGCGGCCCTAGCTCAGCCTGGGTTCCGAGGGAAAAATCAGCCCGCGGGCCGATGGAATGGGAGCGCTGCACGGGTAGCATATGCGCTATGTGCGCTACCACCTCTCCATCGCGTCCCGCGTCCATTCGCGTGACCGCCGGTCACACGGCGCAGAAGAAGGAAAACCGCTGGGGAGTGCTGGGCAGGGCGGTGCTACCACTGCTTGTTCTGGGACTTATGGTCTTTGTGGCAGTCCCGGAAAAATACGAAATCTGGTGGCGTCTAGCGATATTTGCGCTCTGCGGGGCGCTGCTGGGGTGGTGGTATTGGCAGTGGCTTGTGCAAAGAAAACGCAATAGTGAGTTACAAGCACAGGCGGAAACTGAAAAAATCCTATCGGGAGATCGCTTAGCCCTCGCCGCGGAGCTGCACGATATAGTTTCCGACGGCTTGGGATTACAGCACTTGCGACTCACCCGGGCTCTCGAAGAAGTGACTGATCCGGTAGCACTGGCAGCGTTGAGCGATATTCGGGACTCTAATAAACAAACTATCGCTCAGATGCGTACTGTTCTTGACCGATTGCAGGGCCGCGATATTAGCCCTCCCGGGATGCCGGATCTAGAACAAATTTTTGCGGCAGCGCAACGGCACGGTATGGAACTCAGGGGCACTGCCGAAGTACTCGCAACTATCCAAAGGCTAAATCCGCAACTGCGCAAGCTCTTCATCGCAACCTGCAGGGAAGGACTAGCGAATACCGCCCGCCATGCCGGACCCACCACCGTCACCTTCCAGATTGAAGAAAAAGGCACAGGCGTGAGCCTCGAACTAGTAGATCAGGGACCGGCACCGGACTGGCAGCCCATCATGGGCTCCGGTATTGGCTTGGATCACCTTCGGCAACGCGCCGCCGAATGCGGCTATGTCGTGGGCGCCGGGCCAGTGGGCGCCGGGTGGAAACTATGCATGTACCCCGAGTGAGAACGGTAATACCCGGTATGTATGAGGAGGTAGCACATGATGATTCGGATTGCGATTGCAGATGATCAGGGACTACTTCGGGAAAGTCTCGCGGTTCTCCTCGAGCAGCAGGAGGACTTTCGCGTGGTGGGCAGCGCCGGAGACGGCGTGGAAGCCTGTCGTATGGTGCGTGAGACGGATATTGACGTTCTGCTGCTGGATATTCGCATGCCTCTGATGGACGGACTGGACGTACTCAAGGAGCTGAAACGGAATGGCTTCCCTGGGCGCATTGTCATGCTGACCATGTATCAGGATGACCTGTATCTGCGAAAGGCCTTGAGCCTGGGCGCTGACGGGTACCTTCTCAAAGATAGCGAATCCGAGACGATTATCTCGACAATCCGCCAGGTATCGGTGGGAAACAGAGTGCTCGACCGCCAGGTTCTGGACCACGTAGTACAGGGTTACCTCCACGAAAGGGGCCGGTCACCTGGTGAGGTACCTGAATTACAGAATTTGACCGCACGGGAACTAGAAGTCTTGACCCTCATCGGTAGCGGTTTAACTAACCTAGAAATTCGGGGGCAACTCTGTATTTCGGAAGGTACTCTCAAAAGCCACATCAACGCAATACTGCGCAAGACGGGCGCTCGCGACCGCTCGGCGGCCATCGTCCTGGCCTTCCGAGCCGGATTGGTGACATTTAGCTAAGACGGATTATTCGCACCGAACTGAGGAAGCTTTCCGCCCCGCATTTCCAGGGCTGTTTCAGCTTAAGTTACTCTAATAGGCAGGTGGCGAATCAGCTCTGAGCTGCCCGGCAGGAAGGAACACAATGCAGTTCGCGGTGTTATCCGAGAATGACTATAACGACTACATGACCACGCAACGGTGTTTCATTTCCCAAACGGTGAGCTACGGGCGAGTCCGGGCAGCCGAAGGCTACCGGGTGGAATACGTGGGCGTGCGTGATGCCGCCGGCGCGATTTGCGGGGCCGGCCTCGTCATGTACCAGCCCTGGAAGAAGATCTTCGCCCGGGCTTCCCTCGCCTACGGGCCCACCCTGGATTGGAGCCGCAGCGAGGTTGTTTCCGCTTTCTTCAGCGGGCTCAACCGGCATTTCGCTTCCCAGCCGCGCCTGCTCACCGCCCGGATTAACCCGATTCTGGCGCGGCGCTGGTACACGGATATTACGCCGCTCAAGGACAATCCGGTGGCCGGCGCGGTGTCCGAGGCCCTGGAACGCGATGGTTGGCGCCACCTTCCTTATGAATTCGGGGAGCGCGCCGATATCCAGCTGCGTTGGATTTACACCAAGACGATCTCCGGGATGAACTTCGAAGAAGCCAAAGCAACTCTTGCCAAGGGGCTGCGTCGTCGTTTCAATAACGAAAACCGCTACGGGGTGCAGACCCGTTTCCTCGGGCCCGAAGATTTCGATGTATTCGTGCAGCTCTACGCGAGCACCCGGGATCGCACCGACGGCATGCCCGCGCTTTCGGCTTCCGCGGTGCGTTTCTACCGCGATCTCATGGCGGACATGGGTCCCGAACGCGCGCTGCTCGCGGTGGCCTATGTGTCCCCGCGCCGCTACCTCGACCAGATCGCGGCCGAACGCGCGGAAGTACACGAGCGGATCGAGGTACTACGCGGGCGTAAAGAAACGAAAGCGCGGGAGCGCGAACTTGAGCAGGCAGCCCAGCGCCTGGAGGTGCTCGACGGCCAGGAAGAGATGGCACGCGAAACTCTGGCCGAGCGCGGCGACGCGGAGATTCCCTTCAACGCGGCGCTCGGATTCCGGGTCGGTTCCGAACTGATTTTGCTGCTCGGCGGGATGGATAAAACGCTATCCGCCTACGCGCGGGATTATCCGGTTGAGCGCGCCATGTTCAAATACGCCTGCGATGAGGGCCTGGATACCTACAATACGTTCGGGATTTCCGGGGACTTTTCCGAGGACGCGGCCGATGCCAATATTCTCGCTTTCAAGCGCTGGCTCAACGGGCAGGTGGAAGAATTTGTGGGCACCTACGAAAAGACGTTCGCGCCGCGTTTCCTCGCCCGCGCGCTGGGTGCGGAAACGCGGTAGCGGCGTAACGCGGTAAGTGCGTGATGCGGTGGAGTGCAACGCAGGAGCCGGGTGAATCGGGGCTGCGGCCCCGCGCTTCGCTGTCTTAACCGCGCGGATGTGCACCGCGGCCCGGCCGCTCGCCTTTCTTTGCCGGTAAAGTGGAGGGCGTGAGCGAAATCGAGATTGGGCGCGGCAAACGCGCGCGGATGACCTATACCCTGGACGACGTCGCCATCGTGCCCACCCGGCGCACCCGGGACGTTCGCGAAGTCTCCACTGCCTGGCAGCTGGACGCCTACCACCTCGATATTCCGGTGCTCAGCGCCCCCATGGATTCGGTGGCTTCCCCGGATATGATGATCCGCCTGGGGCGGGCCGGGGGATTGGGCGTGGCGGACCTTGAGGGCCTGTGGACCCGCTACGAGGATCCCACCCCGCTGTACGAAGAAATTGCCGCGCTGCCGCCCGAATCCGCTACCGCGCGCCTCCAGCAGATCTACGCCGAGCGCTCCATCGATACCGGCTTGGTGCGCTACCGGGTGGCGCAACTGCGGGCCGCCGGGATCACCGTAGCCGGGGCCTGTTCGCCGGGCCACGCCAAAGAAATTGTGCCGCCTGCCGCCGATGCCGGCCTGGACCTCCTGGTCATCCGCGGCACCACGGTGAGCGCCGAGCATGTGTCCACCACCCGCGAACCGCTCAACCTGCGCGGCCTTATTTACGATCTTGATATTCCGGTGCTGGTGGGTGGCGCGGTCACCTACCAGAGCGCGCTGCACCTCATGCGTACCGGCGCGGCCGGGGTGCTGGCCGGTTACGGGGGAGGGGCCGCTTCTGCGACGTTACGTACCGTGGGGATCGCTGCCCCGATGGCGACGACGATAGCCGATATCGCGGCCGCCCGCCGGGACTACCTCGATGAATCGGGCGGGCGCTACGTCCATGTGATCGCGGACGGCTCGGTGGGCAGCTCCGGGGATCTCATTAAAGCCCTGGCCTGCGGGGCGGACGGCGTGATGCTCGGAACTATCCTGGCGCGGGCCAGCGAAGCACCCGGGCGCGGCTGGCACTGGGGTCCGGAAGCCCGCCACCCGCGCCTCCCGCGCGGGGAACGTGTCTATGTGGGAACCGCCGGCACGCTGGAAGAAATCCTGGTGGGGCCCACCTCGAGCGCCCGCGGGCATACCAATATTATGGGGGCACTGCGCCACGCCATGGCCGCTAATGGCTACTCAGATTGCAAGGAATTCCAGCGCGCCCAGCTGGTGGTCACCCGGCGCTAGGCGCGCTTCTCGCAGCAATGGCGCTACTCACCACGCGGCCGCGCGCGCCTGTGCTCCGCCTTTACTGCGCGTGATACCGATACACGTTGGTATCACGCGCTTCGAAACCGCAGCGCCGGTAGAGCCGGTTGGCGGCTTCCCGGCTGGGCCGCGAAGTCAAATCCACCGATTTCACGCCGAGCTGGGCAGCGTGCGCCAGGGCGGCTTCCACGAGTTGCTGGCCGGCGCCGTGGCCGCGGGCGGCGTCGTCGACCACTACGTCTTCAATCCAGGCCCGCGTGCCGGTGGGAATCTGGAAGGTGACGAGGGTGAGCATCCCGAGGATCGGGGCACCTTCCTCCACCCGGTACACCAATTGGTACACCCCGGGCTGGGCGAGCAATTCCTCCGCAGCACCGCGCGAAAGCGGCGCGCTGCTTGAGGAGAGCTGGGGGATGAGGCGCTGGCAGGCCGCCAGGAAATCCTCGGTCACATTTTCTTGCAGGGAAATCATGCGTCCTCCGTGGGGATATCGGGGATATTCTCCAGATCGGCCAGCCACACCCGGCTGGTGGCATCGGAAGGCATACGCCAATCCCCGCGCGGGGAAAGCGAGCCACCCGAAAGGATCTTCGGGCCGTTGGGGAGAGTGGAACGTTTGAATTGCTGGGAGAAGAACCGGCGGTAGAACAGCTCCATCCACGTCTTGATCTCCGCCAGGCTATAGGCGTGGCGGGCATCCCCCTCAATGCCTTCCGGCCAGAAGCCGCGGGAAGCATCCCCCCAGGCTTCCCGGGCCAGGAAAGCAATTTTCGAGGGCAGGAAGCCGTAGCGCAAGGCGAAGTACAGGGTGAAATCCTGGAGTTCGTAGGGGCCGATTTTTTCCTGGGTGGATTGCAAGGCCCCGCCGGCATCCGCGGGAACCAGCTCCGGGGAAATCTCCGTATGGAGAATATCGATAAGAGATTGCGCCGCCGCGCCGGCTAGGAAGTCCTGGCGAGCCATCCACCGCAGCACATGCTGCATAAAGGTTTTCGGCATCCCGGCATTCACGTTGTAGTGACTCATATGGTCACCCACCCCGAAGGTGCACCACCCGAGGGCAAGCTCCGAAAGATCCCCGGTGCCCAGCACAATACCGCCGTGGAAACCGGCCAGCCGGAACAGGTAATCAGTGCGCAGCCCGGCCTGCACATTCTCAAAAGTGAGATCATAAACCGGCTCGCCAGCCGCGAAGGGATGGCCCATATCGGCCAGCATTTGCCGGGCCGCCGGGCGAATATCAATCTCCTCCAGCGGAACACCCAGGGCTTCGCATAGCGCATAGGCATTGTTCTTGGTGTGCTGGGAGGTGGCGAAACCGGGCAGAGTATAGGCAAGGATATCCGTGCGCGGGCGCTCCAGAAGATCCATGGCCCGGCAGGCCACCAGCAGGGCGTGCGTGGAATCGAGCCCGCCGGATACCCCGATAATCACCTTGGCGGAGCCGGTGGCCCGCAGCCGGGTAATGAGCGCGTACACCTGGATGGAGAAAGCTTCGAAGCAATCGCGATCCGGATTGCGTTCGCTGCCGCCCATGAAGGGGAATCGCACCACTTCGCGGTGCAGGCGCTGCTCCGCGGTACCAAGCGCGCTCATATCCGGAATGCCGGCGGTGAAATGAATGGTGCGGAAAGAATCCGTGCCCGGGTTGGTATACGCATCGCGCTCGGTGCCCTGGGTGAGCGCATTGTCATTAAAGGAGCCGTTGCGCTGGCGTTCCTGGCGGATACGATCCAAGTCAATATCACCCAGGGTGGCGCTGTGGCCGGCCGAAAAACGCTGCCCGGCCGCGATTTTCTCCCCGCATTCGTAAATGACGGTTTGGCCATCCCAGGCCAGATCCGTGGAGGATTCCCATTCGCCATTCGCCGCGTAGATATAGGCCGCCGCGCAGCGCGCCGAAGCCCCGCGGATCAGCAGATCGCGGTCATCTTCACGGCCCACCGTAACCGGGGAACCGGATAGATTGACGAGCACCTGCGCCCCGGCCAGGGCCGCGCGCGCCGAGGGCGGGATAGGAACCCACATGTCCTCACAGATCTCCACGTGGAAATCAAAACCGGGAATATCACTAGCGGAGAAAATCAGATCCGGCCCGAAGGGAACGGTATCCCGCCCCAGGGTATAGGCCCAGGCTTCTTCGGTGTGGGCGAATTCGGCCCGCTGCTCCTCGCTAAGCCCGGTGCTCCACGGCGCATCCGTGCGCACCCCGGGCAGCTCGATATCCGCATTGCGCAGCCCCGCCCCGGAAGCGAAATGCCGCTTTTCGTAAAACTCCCGGTAGTTGGGGATATAGGACTTGGGCACCACGCCCAGCACATTCCCGTGGTGGAGCACAACCGCGCAATTATAGAGGCGGTTGCGCCAGTGCAGCGGCGCCCCCACAATGAGGGCCGCGTCGAATTCCGCGCTGGCCGCCCGCACGGTTTCCAGGGCTTCCAGGGTGGCGCGCAGCAGCGCATCCTGGAGGAACAGATCCTCCGCGGAATACCCGGTGAGGCTCAGCTCCGGGAACACGGCCAGCACCGCACCCCGCGCGCTCACCACCCGGGCGGCCGCAATAATGGCCTGGGCGTTGCGCTGCGGATCGGCCACCACCACTTCCGGGGAGCAGGCGGCCACGCGCACGTAACCGTGACTGTAGATCGAGGAGAAATCGCTCATGGGTCTAGTCTGCCATTGCCTTCGACACGTAGGAATCGTCAAACTCAGATTCGGGCAGCCCCAGCGCCCCGCTCAGCGAATCAAAAACCCCGCGGTGGGTAATTTTCCCGCCGCTAATATTCACGCCGCTAGCGAAACCCCGATCCGCACTGGCGGCCGCGCGCCACCCCTGGGCGGCCAGGCGCACCACGTAGGGGAGTGTCGCCGTCGTCAAAGCTTCCGTGGAGGTGCGCGGAACCGCACCGGGCATATTCGCCACGCAATAGAAAATCTTGCCGTCCACGGTGAACGTGGGCTCATCGTGGGTGGTGGGATGGGAATCCTCGAAGCATCCGCCCTGGTCAATAGCAATATCAACAAGCACGCTGCCCGGGCGCATACCCTCCACCATCGCGGAGGTCACCAGCTTGGGGGTGGACGAACCCGGCACCAGCACCGTGCCGATCACCAAATCGGCATCCGCCACCTGCTCCTCGATGGTCTGCGCGGTGGAGGCGAGGGTGGTGAGCATCCCGGCGTGGCGCATTTCCAGCTGGGCGAGCCGCTCAATATTAATATCCAGAATCGTCACGTTCGCGCCCATGCCGGCGGCCATCACCGCGGCGGATTCCCCGGCAATGCCCGCGCCGATCACGGTGACTTTGCCTTTGCGGGTCCCGGCCACTCCGCCAACGAGAATCCCGGCCCCGCCCTGCGCGTCGAGGAGGTAATGCGAGCCCACGATGGGGGCGAGTTTCCCGGCCACCCGGCTCATGGGCGCGAGCAGCGGCAGCGCTTTCCGTTCCCGCACGGTTTCATAGGCGATGGCGGTAGTGCCGGCATCCAGGAGCGCGCGGGCCAGTTTCGGCTGGGAAGCCAGGTGCAAATAGGTGAAAAGCACCAGGTCCTCGCGCAAATACCCGTATTCTTCCGCTTCGGGTTCCTTGACTTTGAGAACCGCATCGGCGCCCCACACCTCGGCCGCGTCCGGGCAGATACGGGCCCCGGCGGCGGCGTAGGCGGCGTCGGCGCATCCGGAGGCTGCCCCGGCCCCGGCCTGCACCAGGACGGTATGCCCGGCCGCGGCCAGTTCGCGCGCACCGGCCGGGGTGAGCGCGACCCGGTATTCGTTATTCTTCAATTCTGTGGGAACGCCAATAATCATGTGCATAGTCTACGGCGCGCGTGCGCGCTGCTCCTAGGTAGGAACGACGACGGCGCTGCGGGGCGCGCCACCGCGCGCCCCGCAGCACGGTCCCGCTCCCAGTTAGAGCCGCAGCAGATGCAAGCGCCCGGTGGACCGCCGCGCCAGTGCCCAGGCGATCACCGCGCAGGTGCCGAAAATCAGAATGAAACCAATCATCGCCATAAAGGCCCTATTAGCGGTGAAGAATTCCGAGAGACCGGTGGAATCTCCGACTCGCCCAACCCAATGCGCGAAATCCGTGCCGGTGCGGGCGGCCCAGGCGTAGAAGCTTTCCCAATGGGGAATCCAGAGCCGGTAGATAAATCCGGCCAGCCCGGTGATACCAAGGAGGTAGCCCACCAGGGAGAGTCCGGCGAAGAAGGCGATGACCACGGCAGCGGCCCGCAGCACTGTGCTCAGCGACCAGCGCAGGAAGAAGGTGGTGAGGAGCACGGTAGTGAAGAAAAATGCGAGAAGGCCGGGCCACATGGGAATGAGTGTGAACCACACGCTGCCCGATTCCATCGCGTTACCGTTCGTAGCACCATCGAGAAGCCTGGAGCCATTCGAACTGGGTATAAAGGCCAGCGTGATAAGGAGGAGTACTGCGGTGACCACCAGGTATTCAGCGCTCATCCGCATGGCAGCCCGGGCCAGGGCGTTGAAGAATTGCCGCCGCGTGGTCCCTGCTTGTAGGTGAGCTCGCATGGCAATCGTGGAGAGCATAGCTACCAGAACCATTCCCACTCCCAGGCAGACCCAGGCAAGCACGATCCAGTTAAGGAAGCCATGATCAATTCCTTCAATGGCCATATGCGGGAGATTATTGGTAGCCAAGGCCAAGGCGCTCATGACGACCAGCGCGCACACCGTGAGCAACCAGAAGCTCCGGTAGAAATAGGAGAAGAGACCGCGGTATCCAATCACCCGCCGGGCTGTGAGATCAATAGCAGAATTGATGCGGCGATACAGCTTAATCATGATCGACTCCAATCTGAGTGCGGGTGGATGCTTCCGCGGTGGCTTCCTGGGTAGCTTCCCCGGTGGCAGCCGCCGCACGGGCTAACGCGCTTCCGGCCCGGGGCGCCTGCGCGCCCAGCGGTTGTGCCAGACGGGCGCGCTGGGCGGGGGAGAGCGTCGTCGTAACTAAAACATCGGTGAGGGACGCGAGGCTATCCGTGGAATGGCGCGCGCGAACCTCATCGGCGTCCCCGGCTTCCAGCAGTTTCCCGCGGTGCAGGAACACCACGGTATCCACCAGGTTCTCCACCTCCTCGAGCAGGTGGGAGGAGAGGATGATGGTGCGGGGATGCTCGGCGAAATCGCTGAGCAAAACCCGGTAGAACAGCTCGCGCATCACCGCGTCCATCCCCAGGTGCACCTCATCGAAAATGGTGATGGGGCAGCGCGATGCCAGGCCCAGAATCGCGGAAAATGTGGAGCGCTGGCCTACGGACAGCCCGTCAATTACGCGGGTGGGATCCAGCTCGAAAAGCTCGAAGAGCTCCCGGGCGAAATCCTCATCCCAGGTGGGGCGGGCCATGCGCCACAAATCCATCGTCATGGCGAGCGGCGAACCGGAAATCACCTCCACGCGGGCCGGAATATAGGCCACCCCCGGCATGACCTCCGGGTTTTCATCCACCGGATGCCCGTCAATAAAAATGCTTCCCGCGGCGCGCCCGCGGGTGCGCCGAATCGGGAGGAGCCCGGCGATGAGCATCCCGAGCGTGGATTTGCCCGAGCCGTTGCGGCCGAAAAGGCCGGTGATGGTGTCGTGGCCGATCTCCACGCTGAGATCATCGAGGGCGCGAGCCCCGCGCCGGTAGCTGAAACTCAGGTTCTCGATGCTAATCATTGGTTCTCCTCCCAATAGGTCGAGACGAGTGCGGATATTTCCGCGCGGCTGAGCCCGAGCGCCCGGCCCGCGGCGAGTGCCGGGGCGAGGGTGTCACTCAGGTAGGTGGCGCGCCCGCGTTCGCGCAGGGCTGCCTGTGCGCCCGCGGTCACGAACATGCCGATCCCGCGGCGCTTTTCCAGGATTCCTTCCTCCACGAGGAGGGAAAAAGCTTTGTTCGCGGTGGCGGGATTAATGCGGTAGGTGGCGGCGTATTCGGTGGTAGACATGACCTTTTCTCCGGGCCCGAGTTCGCCGGAGAGAATACGACGACGCAGATCCTCGGCCAGCTGCACATAGATCGGCACCGCTGAACTGAACTCCATCACGCCTTCCCTCCTTGGTTAGTTACATAACTAATGAACCACAGAACTGACTCTGCTGCAAGTGCTATGAGGTGTGACTCACATCTCGCACGGCTCGGGGGAATTGATCTAGGCTAATGACACGTTTGGAAGGAATCCCTGTTGAAAATTGGTTTACTGGGAGCGGGCCGCGCCGGGTTGATGCACGCGCGCATTCTCGCCCACCGTGTTGATGAACTTGTTATTGCCGAACCGAAACCTGAGCGCAGTGCCGCCGTCGTTTCCGAACTGGAAGGTGAGGCTGCAACTCGCGCCCGCATCAGTGAAGCCAGCGTGGAAGCCACCCTCACGGACACCACCCTGGACGCCCTCGTTCTCACCAGCCCCACGGATGTGCACGCCGAACAGCTGCTGCGCGGCATGGAGCTGGGCATTCCCATGTTCACCGAGAAGCCGGTATCCACCTCGCTGGCTTCGACCCTGAAAGTGCGCGAGGCCGCCCGCAAGCATGGAGCCCGCATCCAGGTTGGCTTCCAGCGGCGCTTCGATACCGCCTACACCCGGGCCCGCGCGGCGGTGCGCGAAAAAAGCCTGGGCCAGCTGCGCCGCCTGAGCATGGGAACCATGGATCAGGCCCCGGCTGCCCGCGAATTCCTGGCGGCCTCGGGCGGTATTTACATCGACTGCCTCATCCACGATTTCGATATGCTGCGCTGGGTCACCGGGCGCGAAGTCACCGAGGTCATGGCGTTCGGCACCGATCTGGGCCTGGCCGATTTCCGTGATTTCGGAGATGTGTGCGAAACAGCGGCGGTGCTGCGCCTGGAAGGCGATGTGCTCGCCACCGCGCAATCCTCGCGTTTCAACGGCCACGGCTACGACGTACGCATGGAGCTGCACGGCACCGAGCAGACCCTCGCGGTCGGCTTCGATAGCAAACTGCCCGTGCGCTCCCTCGAGGATGGGGTTTCCTATCCGGAGGAGTCCGCCTGGGTGGATTTCATCGCCCGTTTCGCCGCCTGCTACGAACGTGAAATCGAGGCGTTTTTGGAGGTGGTTGCGGGCCGCGGGGAGATTCCCGCCACGGTGGACGACGCCGTCGCCTCCCTGCGCATCGCGGAAGCCGTCCGGTTATCGCAACGCGAGCACCGAGTGGTATCCCTGGCCGAAATTGAGGGCTAAAACATGGATTTGCGGCTCGACGCGAGCGCTTTCGACTACAGCTTCGTGGTGCTCTACCTGGTGCTGGTCCTCGTCATCGGCGTGGTCACCCGGCGCAAAGTCACTACCTCGGAGGATTTTTTCCTCTCCGGGCGTTCGCTGCCGGCGTGGATCTGCGCGCTGGCTTTCCTCTCCGCGAATATCGGGGCGGTAGAACTCATCGGGATGGCGGCCTCCGGCTCCCAATACGGCCTGCCCACGGTGCATTACTACTGGATCGGCGCGGTGCCGGCCATGATTTTCCTCGGGCTCATTATGATGCCCTTCTATTACGGCTCGCGGGTGCGTTCGGTTCCCGAATACCTGCGTTTGCGTTTCGACCGGCCCACCCACCTCTACCAATCGGTGATTTTCTCGGTGGCAACCATCCTGGTGGCCGGCATCAATCTTTTCGCCCTGGCGCTCCTCATTAATGTGCTCATCGGGGTGCCGCTGTGGGCCTCGATTATTATCGCGGCTGGCGTGGTGCTGGTGTATACGGTCATGGGCGGGCTCACCGCCACCATGTACAACGAGGTGCTGCAATTCCTCCTCATCGTTGCGGTGCTGACCCCGCTCACCATCGCCGGGCTGGCGCGGGTGGGCGGGCCGGCCGGGCTGGTCAGCGCCCTCAACGAAACCCAGGTGCTCGGCCCGAACGGCCTGGATGTGTGGGGCGGAACCGGACTCGGGAACACCACGAACCCGTACGGGAATTGGATCGCGCTGCTGCTGGGGATGGGCTTCGTGAATTCCTTCGGGTACTGGACCACGAATTTCACCGAGGTGCAGCGTGCGCTGTCCGCTAAAGATATGCGGTCCGCGCGCCTGACCCCGATTCTTGCGGCGATCCCGAAGATGTTCTTGCCGCTCATTATTATTGTGCCCGGGCTGATCGCCGCGGTTCTTATCCCGCAGCTGCACACGGGCGAAATCACGCATAACGAAGCCTTCCCGGCGCTTATGGGGGAGGTGCTCCCGCACGGCCTGCTGGGCATGGCGCTAGCCGGGCTGATCGCGGCCTTTATGGCCGGGATGGCGGCGAATGTTTCCTCTTTCAATACCGTGGTGACCTACGATATTTGGGAAACGTACGTGCGCCCGGGCCGCAAGGACACCTACTACATTAAAATCGGGCGGCGCCTGACGATTATCGGGGTGCTTATCGCCATCGGGGCGGCCTTTATCGCGGCGGAATTCTCCAATATTCAGGACTACACCCAGATGTTGCAGTCCATTTTCAACGCCCCGCTTTTCGCCACCTTCATTATGGGAATGTTCTGGGCGCGCATGAGCCCGCAGGCCGGGTTGTGGGGCCTGGTGGCCGGCGCGGCCGGAGCCGGGTTTATCCAGTTGGGCTACGCGAACGGGCTACTGGACTTCAATTCTTCCCAGGCGGCTTCCTTCACGGCTTCGGGTGTCGCTTTTATTGCTGATTTCATTGTGTCGGTGCTCGTTACGAAGGTCACGCGCCCCAAGCCCATCGAGGAACTCGACGGCCTGGTGTGGGGGCGCGTCAAGATGGATATTAAGGGCGCCCGGCCGGCCCCGAAACTGCACGAAGCCCGGGTGGCCGAAGCCCGTGAACGCGCCCTGACCGGCGAAAAACTCCACTGGTGGGAAGAACCGGTGCCGTTGGGTATCGCGGTGCTCGCGGTGTGCACGGTCCTCAATGTGGTGCTGTAAATGAAGGGATACGAGTCTATGAACGACGACGCAGCGCGGCGGAGCGCCGCGCCAGCTTCGGCGCCCGTGCAATCGGGCCATGCGGGTGCGGCTAGCGGCGAGTCTGCTTCGGCGCCGGCGCCCGCGCCGCACCTCCCCGAGGCGCGCCTCGGGCGGCTCTCGCTTTTCGACCTGCGCACCTGGATCGCCATCATGTTCGGGGTTTTCGGCACGATGCTGGCCGGCTACGGCCTCTTCTTCGTGACCGAGGAGGACCTGGCCAAAGCCGCGGGCATCAACCTCAACCTCTGGACCGGCCTGGCCATGATTATCGTGGCGCTCTTCTTCGCCGGCCGCAGCGCCGCCGCCCCGCAGGTGCTCTCCGAAGCGCTCGGCTCGCGCCTGCCCGATGAGGATGCGCAGCCCACCGCGCCGCGAGAGAGCTAAGATTATGTGCAAGCCTAACGCCTACGTCAGGGGACACTTATGACCATTGCGGTTGCCTACAAAATTGCCGGCGATCCACGTTCAGCGCACGTGCTGGATTCCGGTGTGGTGGATTGGAGCGGCGCGCGCCTCTCCATTAGCGACGACGACGCCGTTGCCATGCGGGCAGCGCGGGAACTCGGCGACTCCCTGGGCACCGAGGTTGTGGGCATCACCCTGGGCCCCGACTCCATCGGCACCCCGGCGCTGCGCAAAAACGCGCTGTCCAAAGGCCCGGATCGCCTGCTCGTGGTGAGTGATGATGCCACCACCAGCTGGAATTCCACCGCGGTGGGCGAAGCTCTGGCGCGGGTGGTGCAGCGCGACGGCACCATCACCGCGCTTATCACCGGCCCGGGTTCCACCGACGAAGGCTCGAAAATGGTCTCCGGCGTGATCGCCGGGGCGCTGGGCTGGCCCTCTTTCCAGGATGTTTCCGCCATTCGCACCGAAGGGGAGGACCTCCTCCTCACCCAGCACACCGGCGGGCAGCGGCGCGAGGTGCGCGTGGCCGGCCCGGTCGTCATCGCGGTCACGTCCGACGCCGCCGCCGTCAAAGTCCCGGCCATGAAAGATATCCTCGACGCCGCCAAGAAACCCGCCCAGCTCCTCACCGCCGCCGACCTCGGCGATATGGAAGGGCGCACCCTCGACCCCATCGCGCGCGCGGTTCCGCCCGTCCAGCGCCGCCTCCACCAAATCCTCGACGGCCCCGGCGCCGTGGCTGAACTCGTCGGCATTTTGGACCGGCGTGGTTTACTGCCGAACGCCGGTTCCACGGGCATTTCTGGCGACGACGCCACCCCTCACGCCGCTGGTACTTCGGGCGCGGAAGCTTCTTCCGCCACCGGTTCGGTTCCCGAGCAGGCGGTGTGGATTATTAGCTCCGGCGCTGCTATTTCGCCTTTCCTTCCGGCCCTGCGCCGCTACGACGCGGTCCATGTGATCGCCCTCGTTCCCGAGGGTGAAGCTGGGGACAGCGTGCAGCTGCCCGCGTTCCCGGATGCCACCAGCGTGCAGATTATTACGCACCCGAGCGATGTGCCGGCCGAGGCCCTGAGCGCGGCGCTCACGGAGCTCGTGGATGCCCAGCCCGGGGATATTGTGCTGGTTCCTAATGAGCCGAGCGAACGCGCGCTGGGCGGGGAGATCGCCGGCCGGCGCGGCTGGCCCATCCTCACCGATGTGCGCGAAGTCAGCGCCGAGCACGTGGTCAGTGGGCGTTTCGGGGCTATCTCCCTGGAAACCTACGCGCGCGCGGGAGTGACCTTCGTGGGCGTGATCGGTTCGCTGCCCGGTACGGCGGCTTGTGCTGGTGCTGCAGCGGGTGCTGGTGTTGCTTCGGGCTTTGGTGATGCGGCGGGTGCTGGCAGCACCCCGGTATCTGAGGTGGCGGCTCCGGCCGGCGCGATAGCGCCGGCGCGGATCACGGCAGCCGAATCGGAAGATGTGTCCGAGCGGCGCTTGGCCACCGCCACCCGGGTGGTCGGTGCCGGCCGCGGTTTCGCCGCCAAGGAAGACCTGCGGCTTTTCCACGAACTTGCCGAGGTGCTCGATGCCGCGGAAGGCGCAACCCGCCCGCTGGCCGAAGGGGATGCCTGGCTCCCGCGTGATTCCTACGTGGGGCTCTCGGGCACGGTTATCGCCCCGGATTTGTATATCGCCATCGGTATTTCCGGCCAGCCGCATCACACCGCGGGAGTCACGGATTCCGGAGTCATCGTGGTGATCAATAATGATCCCGAAGCGGAAATGTTCGAATTCTGCGATTACGGAATCGTCGGAGACCTCTACACGGTGCTTCCCGAGCTCATTACCCTCATCCGGAAGCGAGTCGCAGCCTCGGCCCCCGAAAACCGGTAGCGAATTAATGGCCCCGGCTCCGGAATGGGCGCCAACCTCAGCCCCGGATATGGGTGCCAGCCTCGGCTAGCAATCACTCCTAAATTGCCACACAGCCAAATAAGTGGGGGGGAGTAACCGGAACGGTTACTCCCCCCAACTGCGTCGTCGTACCCGAAAATAACGGGCGCCGTGCTTAGACGAGCGTCATAGCCTGCTGGGCGATAGCTAGCTCCTCATTGGTGGGAACCACGAGCACATGCACCGTGGAATCCTCCGTGGAGATCTCCCGCGCGTTCTTCGAGCGCGTGGCGTTCTTCTCGGCGTCGTACTTGACACCGAAGGGAGCCAGGCGGTCCAGGACTTCCTTGCGGATGATATCGTCATTCTCACCCACACCGGCGGTGAAGGTCAGGGCATCCAGGCCGCCAAGAATCGCGGTGTAGGAGCCGATGTACTTGACGATGCGATGAACGTAAATATCCACCGCTTCCTTCGCGTTCTCATCACCCTTCTCCACCATGGCGTGCACATCGCGCAGATCGGAAGAGCCGGTCAGACCGGCCATACCGGACTGGCGGTTGAAGAGCTTATCGATCTCATCAATGGACATCTTCGCCTGGCGAGCCAGGTGGAAGACGGCAGCCGGATCAATATCGCCGGTGCGCCCACCCATAACGAGGCCCTCCAGCGGGGTCAGGCCCATGGAGGTCTCCACCGCGCGGCCCGAATCCACCGCGGATACCGAGGCGCCGTTACCGATATGCAGCACGATCTGCTTGAGATCATCGCGGCCCAGGATCTTCGCTACCTCGCCAGAAACATACTGGTGCGAGGTACCGTGCGCGCCGTAACGGCGGATCTCATACTTATCGGCAATCTCGCGGTTGAGGCCGTAACGCGCTGCCTCTTCCGGAAGGCTCTGGAAGAACGCAGTATCGAAAACAGCCACGTGCGGGACATTTGGCAGCAGGCGCTGCGCCACCTTGATGCCCTCCAGGGCCGGCGGGTTGTGCAGCGGGCCGAGCGGCTGGAGCTCTTCGATCTTCTGGCGCACCGCATCGGTAATAAGAGCCGGGCCATCGAAGTACTTACCACCCTGGACCACGCGATGCCCGACGGCGCGAATGGAGCCATCATGCAGGGACGGGCCGGCGGCGTCGAAGAACTCGAGCACCTTCTCCATACCGACTTCGTGGTTGGGAATGGGGCCTTCCCATTCGCGCACGTCCTCGCCGTGTTCGTGCTTGACGTGGCCGGAGGGCAGACCGATCTGCTCCACGAGGCCCGAGGCGAGTTCCTCACCCGATTCGGGGTCCACGACCTTGTACTTGATCGAGGAGGAGCCGGAATTAATTACGAGAACGGACAAAATGATCTCCTTGTGTCTGTGACCGGGTGGAGGCCCACCCCTATAACTTCAGTGTAATGCCGGATACGGGTTGTTCCGGCTCATGCCTGCGGATTCCTGCGAATTGCAGGTTATTTCCGGTTGCTGCTGGTTATTCCTGCGCCTGGATCGCGGTAATCGCCACGGTATTGACGATATCCTCCACGAGCGCGCCGCGGGAAAGATCATTCACCGGTTTATTCAGGCCCTGGAGCACCGGGCCCACGGCCACCGCGCCCGAAGAACGCTGCACAGCCTTGTAGCCGATATTGCCGGCATTCAAGTTCGGGAAAACGAAAACCGTGGCGCGGCCGGCCACCGGGGAATCCGGCAGCTTCTTCTTCGCGGCCGCGGCATCCACCGAAGCGTCATACTGGAGCGGGCCGTCAATGAGCACGCCCTCGGGTGCCAGGCTCTTCGCGAGCTCCGTGGCTTCGCGCACCGCATCCACATCCGGGCCCTTCCCGGAGGTACCCGAAGAGTAGGAAAGCATGGCCACGCGCGGCTCAATACCGAATTGCTGGGCGGTGCGGGCCGAATCAATGGCGATACCGGCCAGCTCTTCCGGGGTGGGATTGGTATTGACCGCGCAATCGGCGTACACGTAGACGCGATCATCCATGAGCATGAGGAAGGCACCGGAAACCGTCTTCGTGCCGGGCTTCATCTTGATGGTCTGGAAGGAGGGAACAATGGTATTCGCGGTGGTGTGGTTCGCACCCGAAACCATGCCGTCAGCATCGCCCATGTAGACCATCATGGTGCCGTAGTAGGAAGGATCCTTCATCTTTTCCACGGCCTGCTCGTACGTCACGCCCTTCTTAGCGCGCAACTCGGCGAACTTCTCCGCGTAGCGGCGCACGCGCTCCGGATCATCAATCGAAATAATTTCCGCACCGGAGACATCCACCCCGAGCTCAGCGGCGCGAGCGAGGACCTCATCTTTTTCCCCAACCAGGGTAATATCCGCGATATCGCGGGCAAGAATCTGGGAGGTGGCCAGCAGAATGCGATCATCTTCGGCTTCCGGCATGACAATGCGCTTCTTTGCCTTGCGGGCCCGGGCCGCCAGGGAAGCCTGGAAGGACAGCGGGGTAATAACCGAGGATTCTTCTTCCATCGCGGCAATGAGGGTGGCCCGATCCTTATCGGTGAAGGAACGCGCCTCGCCATCGGGTAGATAAATAGTAGGAATGCCCAGGTCACGCATGGTGGCGGGGACGCTCTCATCAGCGTCAATAACAATGAGGGCGCTCAGGGTGCCGTACCGATCCGTGATTTCCTTCGCGGAAAGCTGGGCAACAACTTCCACCTGCGCGGCGCTGCGCTGCGCTGCCGATACGGCAACAATGCCGGTGGTTCCCAGGTTGGCGATGGTGCGGCCGGTACGCGAAAGCATCCCGGGATTAATGGGATCCCCATCCAGAATGCCCAGGATGAGCACCGCATCGAAATTCTGGGCGTAATCGGTGTAGCGGTTCACCAGCTGGGTCATGGCCTCGTCTTCATCAGCCACGTAGGCCTGCCGGCTCGAACCCCAAGCAATATCGCGATCCTCGCCGCGGCCAACCTGGTCGAGCAGCTGAAGGAAGGCGGAGTCATTTTCGATATTTCCGTTGGTGAACGCCCGGAACACCCCGACGTTCTTGTAAGTGGAGGTGAGTACATCAACGTAGGCGCTGGCCACCGCCTGGGTGCCCGCATTGCCTTCTACCGCGGTGAAATATACGCTGTAGGTCACTTTCTTATCCTTCCGGCCCGTGAGGACCCTTGAAAAAATAGGCGTATCCACGCCGGGATATCCCTTCAAATAATCTCACATCTTGCGAGCTGATGTGCATGCCCAGCTCAGGTCCACGCGGGCGGGTGGGCGTCGTCGTTCCTATCCGGTGACGAAGGTCCTAGAAACCTTCCGGGCGCGGGCCGGCTCCCAGTAGGCGCCGGCGCGTTTTAATCACTAGAATGAACAGCGTGAATACCAGCGATAATTCCCCGGTTCTTGTTGTCGATTTTGGTGCGCAGTACGCTCAGCTCATTGCGCGGCGCGTTCGTGAAGCACACGTTTATTCAGAAATTGTTCCGCACACCATGTCCGCCGCGGATATGCTGGCGAAAAAGCCCGCGGCCATTATTCTTTCCGGCGGCCCGGCATCCGTGTACGCGGAAGGCGCGCCCGCAATCGATAAGGACATTTTTGAGGCCGGGGTGCCTATCCTCGGTATCTGCTACGGCTTCCAAGCCATGGCCCAGGCCCTGGGCGGGCGCGTGGGGCGCACTGGAACCCGCGAATACGGGCGCACCGAAGCCCGCACCGCCGGCGATTCCTGCCTTTTCGCCGGTCTGGAAGATAAGCAAATCGTGTGGATGAGCCACGGGGATGCCGTGAGCGAAGCCCCGGAAGGCTTCACCGTCACCGCCGCCACCGATGAAACCCCGGTGGCCGCTTTTGAAGACCGCAAGCGCCGGCTCTTCGGCGTGCAATGGCACCCGGAAGTGCTCCATTCCCAGCGTGGCCAGGCCGCCCTGGAAAACTTCCTCTACGAAGGCGCGGGAATCAGCCCGAACTGGACTCCGTCCTCCATTATTGATGAGCAAGTGGCTCAGATTCGCGAACGGGTCGGCTCCGCGCAGGTGATCTGCGCGCTCTCGGGCGGGGTGGATTCCTCCGTTGCCGCGGCGCTTGTGCACAAAGCTATTGGTGACCAGCTCACCTGCTTCTTTATTGATCACGGGCTGCTGCGCGCCGGCGAACGTGAGCAGGTGGAACGCGATTACGCGGAAAGCACCGGCATTCGCATCTTCACCATTGATGAATCCCAGCGTTTCCTTTCCGCGCTGGCCGGCGTGCGCGATCCGGAAACGAAGCGCAAGATTATCGGGCGCGAATTTATCCGCTCCTTCGAAAGCGCGCAGCGCCAGCTGGTCGATAAGCTCGGCGGCGGGGAAGATGTGAAATTCCTCGTGCAGGGTACGCTCTACCCGGACGTGGTGGAATCCGGCGGGGGAGAAGGCGCCTCCAATATTAAGAGCCACCACAATGTAGGCGGCCTGCCCGAAGATATGAATTTCGAGCTCATCGAACCCCTGCGCAGCCTCTTCAAGGATGAGGTGCGTGCTATCGGGCGCGAACTGGGCGTGCCGGAGAAAATCGTGGCCCGCCAGCCCTTCCCGGGGCCGGGCCTGGCGATCCGCGTGATCGGTGAAGTCACCGAAGATAACCTGCGTATCCTGCGCGAAGCCGATGCTATTGCCCGTGAAGAACTCACCGCGGCCGGGCTGGACGCCGAAATTTGGCAGTGCCCGGTGGTGCTGCTGGCTGAAGTGCATTCCGTGGGCGTGCAGGGTGACCACCGCACCTACGGGCATCCCATCGTGCTGCGCCCGGTTTCTTCCGAGGACGCGATGACGGCCGATTGGGCTCGGGTTCCCTACGATGTGCTCGCCCATATTTCCAACCGCATTACGAACTCCGTTGCGGAAGTTAATCGCGTGGTTCTGGACGTCACCTCCAAGCCGCCGGCAACAATTGAATGGGAGTAACGCTCGCAGTTAAAAAGTGATTCCTCACACATGTGAGAGGGGGAACGACGTGAAGTCGCGTGTCGGCGCGCCCGCCGGGGGCGTCGCGGGAATGTGCGCCGCTCATCTCACGTGTCTGGGAATGTTTTTTCGCGCAAGCGCGTTAGGATAAATGTAGGCGCGGACAGCGAGTGATATACGCCCGCCGCCCGTGCCGGACAATACAATCGAGAGTCGCTTGTGCCTGACCGATTGATACGGACAACAGGTAAAAGAATCAGGACTTGTTACCTCGGTGCCGTAGCGATTCACGCGAAGGTGTGGATACGGTGCGGACGCAAGCGTGCGGCAATTTCTTACGGAACATCTGTTCCGCTTGTAAATTGCTTTATGCTTGGATAATAACGGGTACTGACACGACACAAGGAGAGTTAGACGCACATGGAGCGCACTGCTACCGATACCCCAACAGAGGAAGCCTGGGCGGGTTTCACGTCCGGCACCTGGAATGAAGCTATTGACGTTCGTGACTTCATCCAGAAGAACTACACCCCCTACGAAGGGGATGCTTCGTTCCTGGCCGGCCCGACGGAGAAGACCACCCGGCTGTGGGAGTCTCTTGAGGAAAATTACCTCTCCGAGGAGCGCCGCCGTCGCGTGTACGACGTCGACACCGACACCCCGGCCGATATTGACGCTTTCCCCGCCGGCTACATTTCCGAAGATGACGACGTCGTCGTCGGCCTGCAGACGGATGTTCCGCTCAAGCGCGCGATGATGCCCAATGGCGGCTGGCGCATGGTGGAAACCGCCATCAAGGAAGCGGGCAAGGAAGTCAACCCGGAGATCAAGAAGATCTTCACCCGCTACCGCAAGACCCACAATGACGCGGTCTTCGATATTTACACCCCGCGTATTCGCGCGGCCCGTTCCTCGCATATTATTACCGGTCTTCCGGATGCCTACGGCCGTGGCCGCATTATTGGTGACTACCGCCGCGTGGCCCTCTACGGTGTGGATAAGCTCATCGAAGAGAAGCAGGCCATGAAGGATTCCGTGGCCGATCAGCCCTTCTCCGAGCACTGGGCTCGTTTCCGTGAGGAACACGCCGAGCAGATCAAGGCTCTGAAGAAGCTCAAGACCCTCGGTGAAATCTACGGCTTCGATATTTCCGGCCCGGCGAAGAACTCGCGTGAAGCCGTGCAGTGGCTGTACTTCGGCTACCTCGCTTCCGTGAAGAGCCAGGACGGCGCGGCCATGTCCATCGGCCGCCTCTCCGCCTTCCTCGATATCTACTTCGAGCGCGATCTGGCCGCCGGAACCATTACGGAAACCGACGCGCAGGAAATGATTGACAACCTCGTCATGAAGCTGCGTATCGTCCGCTTCCTGCGCACCATCGATTACGATCAGATCTTCTCCGGTGATCCCTACTGGGCCACCTGGTCGGATGCCGGCTTCGGTGATGACGGGCGTACCCTCGTCACCAAGACTTCCTTCCGCCTGCTTCAGACCCTGCGTAACCTGGGTCCGGCTCCGGAACCGAATATCACCATTTTCTGGGATCCGGCACTTCCGGAAGGGTACAAGGAATTCTGCGCGGCCATTTCCATCGAAACCTCGTCCATCCAGTACGAATCTGACGAACAGATTCGTAACCAGTGGGGCGACGACGCCGCCATCGCGTGCTGCGTTTCCCCGATGCGGGTGGGCAAGCAGATGCAGTTCTTCGGGGCTCGCGTGAACGCCGCTAAGGCCCTGCTCTACGCCATTAACGGCGGCCGCGATGAAATGACCGGCAAGCAGGTGACTGAACCGGGTCTGTTCACCCCGCTCGAAGGCGACGGCCCGCTCGACTTCGACGAAGTCTGGCAGAAGTACGAAGAGATGCTCGACTGGGTGGTCGGCACCTACGTTGAAGCTCTCAACATCATCCACTACTGCCATGATCGCTACGCTTACGAAGCGGTGGAGATGGCTCTCCACGATTCGGAGATCATCCGCACCATGGGTTGCGGTATTGCCGGCCTGTCCATCGTGGCGGACTCGCTTTCCGCGATCAAGTACGCGAAGGTCTACCCGGTTCGCGACGAAACCGGCCTCGTTGTCGATTACAAGACGGAAGGCACCTTCCCGATCTACGGTAATGATGATGACCGCGCTGATGACATCGCGGCAACCGTGGTTCACACCATCATGGCGAAGATCAAGGCGATCCCGATGTACCGCGATGCCATCCCGACCCAGTCGGTGCTGACCATTACCTCCAACGTGGTGTACGGCAAGGCCACGGGTTCCTTCCCGTCCGGCCACAAGGCTGGCACCCCGTTCTCCCCGGGCGCGAACCCGGAGAACGGCATGGATACCCACGGTATGGTGGCCTCCATGATGTCCGTTGGTAAGCTGGATTACAAGGATGCCCTCGATGGTATTTCCTTGACGAATACCATTACGCCGGCTGGCCTCGGCCGCAATAAGGATGAGCAGGTCAAGAACCTGGTCGGAATTATGGATGCCGGCTTCATGGCTGAAGAAGACTAAAACTCTAAGATTCAACCCCCAACAAAGAAAAGAAGGTAAAAAATGGCTAAGACCTACGAAGAGCGTCTCGAGTCGATGAAGGCTGCTCGCGAAGATAACGGTGGGGTGCAGGGTCTGTACCACGCCAATATCAACGTGCTGGATCGCTCCACCCTCGAGGACGCGATTGATCACCCCGAGAAGTACCCGAACCTGACCGTTCGCGTTTCCGGCTACGCCGTGAACTTCGTGAAGCTGACCCGCGAACAGCAGCTCGACGTTCTGTCGCGTACCTTCCATCACTCGGCATAACCATTGTCTGCTGAGTTGCGACTAGCACCGGTCGGCCTTCAAGATTTCGAAGCGCCGACCGGTCGGTTGCAGGGGGCCGGTCTGGGAGGCATCGATGTCCTTGACGACATCGAGCGTAAAGAACGGCTTCGCAAGATGCGCGAGGGAACCCTCGGTTCCGTCCACTCGTGGGAACTTGTGACCGCGGTGGACGGGCCCGGGACCCGAATGACAGTCTTCATGGCAGGGTGCCCCCTGCGGTGCCTGTACTGTCATAACCCTGACACCTTCATCATGAAGGACGGTCAGCCGGTGGATTCCGATGAATTGCTGCGGCGCTGGAAGCGCTACCGTCGCATGTTCAAGTCGACGGGTGGCGGAATCACGATCTCGGGTGGCGAATGCTTAATGCAACCCGCCTTCCTCAAGACCGTGCTTCGCGGCGCCAAAGAAATGGGAATCCATACGTGTATCGATACCTCCGGTTATCTCGGCCGTAACGTCGACGACGAAATGATGAATTACATCGACATGGTGTTGCTCGACGTGAAATCGGGATCCGAGGAAGTATATAAGCGCACGACCGGCCGCGAACTGCAACCGACCATTGATTTTGGTGATCGATTGGCTGCCGCGGGCAAGGAAATCTGGGTACGTTTCGTACTCGTGCCCGGGCTGACAGACGATCCGGAGAACGTGGAGAACGTTGCGAAGATCGTTGCACGGTGGAAGAACGCGGTGAGCCGCGTTGAAGTTCTACCGTTCCACCAGATGGGGCGAGACAAGTGGCATTCACTTGGCTATGACTACCAACTGGAAGACGTCGTACCGCCGTCACCACAAGCCGTGGAAGAAGCGCGGGAGCACTTCCGGCGCTTGGGGCTCAACACCCCGGCTTTCTAAACGCTACGGATGACGCCAAGGGCCGCGTCCCGAAAGGGATGCGGCCCTTTTGTGGGGTTAATAGACAAAAATAGTTGCTAATGACGGTGTGTCGTTGGCTTGGATCCGGTTCGGATCCGTACGAACCGGGTGCGCAGACAAAGTGCGAGGGAGAGCACCGTCTGCACCAGATTTCGTGTCTCTAACGCGCACTATGGCGCCTACACGGCCCAGAATGCGCACTCTGATACCTCTGCCCGCCCCGTGGCTGTGGCGGGTGGCAGCCCGGACGGAACGAATTTTCCGTCAAGGCATGTCACGTAACGCATGTCAAGGAAGTAAGCTTATTGAGGTGCTCGACCTCAATAAGGCCGACTTTTCGTTGATATAGCAAAGGAAAGTCGGAGTATTAGCAACCATTTCTGTCTATTTACCCCTTTTGTGTGCGTGCTTGCGTGGTGCAATGATGGAACGGCGCTGCGTCGTCGTACCAAAACGGGAGGTACGACGACGCCGCTGCGGCCACGGGGGCCGCAGCTTCACCGGGCCACGCGCCGGCGTGGCGGTGCTACATGGTATTGACTACGAGCCCGATATGGGTATAGAAGTTCATGGCACCGAAGAGCATGAAGATGACCCCGCTGATGACCAGGCACCAGTAGGCGGCGCTCACCACGCCGCCGCGCACCTGCCCGCTGGCATCCGGGCGCACCGCGGCGAAGAAAAGAATCGCACCCACACCGGCCAGGCCAAAGACCGCGGAGAGAGCAATCGACTCGAGCCAGGGGTAGGCAGCGAAGGACCCGGAAATCGGCTCCTGGGGAGGGGCGGCGAAGAACTGGTAGACCATCCCGGCGCACATAATCGCCAGCAGCGCCAAGCCCATCGCCAGCGCAAAAATGGAGACCGGGCGGGCAATCCGCGCGAACGTGCGGAAAGGCGAGCTGGATGCGAGGATGCGATCCCCGCGCTTCCACAGGATGAAACTCGCCGCGAGTAGGAGCACGCCGAAGCCGAGGCAGGTTTCCCCAAAAATAATGTTGTCGAAGGGGAAGCCCCCGGCGGCCAGCGGCCAGGTGAGGCACATGTGCAGGCCGGTGAGCGTCTGGATGAGGCCGGTCACGAAGAAGCCCAGCGTGTAGCCATCCAGACTCACGGCCTTATCGGCGTCCGTGCCTGCGGCATGTGCGGCGCCAGCGCCCGTAGCGCCAGCTACGCCCGCGGAATCGCCAGCTCCCGCAACTCCCGCTGGAACCGCGCTACGCAAATGCGCCAGCAGCCGGCCAACCAAGATCAGGCCCACTCCGGCCGCGATGGCCATAATGGTGTTGTAGGTGGGCATCGACGCCCAATCAATCATTCCCGGGGCACTTTCCCCGGTGAAGAAATCTCCCACGTTCACCACTCCTTTCTCGTATTTAGGACTAATGTCCCCATGATAGCCGGGTTTGCCCGGCACAGTGGGCCACAACACAGTAAGCTAGGCTTATGACTCACTACCGCGTGCATAACCCCAATACCGGCGAGGTGGAAGAACGCTTTCCCTCCCTGCCCGCCGCTGCGATTCCGGGCGTGATCAGTGCGTCCTGGGATGCCTTCACCAGCTGGCGCGATACCCCGATGGCCACCCGCGCCGCGGTCCTGCACCGCTTCGGGGAGCTCATCACGGAGCGCTCGGCGGAGCTCGCCGATATTATCGGGCGGGAAATGGGCAAACCCCTGCGCGATGGCGCCGCTGAGCTCGCCGTCGTCAGCCAGCACGCCCACTGGTTCGCGGATAACGCCCCGCGCTACCTGGAACCCACCGCGCTGGATGCTGGCGACGGCATCCCCACCTACGTGCTCCACCAGCCGCTGGGCGTGCTGCTGGGCATCATGCCCTGGAACTTCCCCTATTCCCAGATCGCCCGCTTCGCGCTGCCCCAACTCATGGTCGGCAATACCATTCTCATGAAACAAGCGGAGATCTGCCCGCGCTCCTCGGCTGCTTTCGAGGCGCTGCTGCGCGAGGCCGGCCTGCCGGATGGCGTGTACCAGAATATCTACCTGGATATCGCGGATACGGAGAAAATCCTCGCGGACCCGCGCGTCAAAGGCGTATCCCTGACCGGCTCGGAGCGGGCGGGATCCTCGGTCGCGGGGCTGGCCGGGAAATACACGAAACGTTCCCTCCTGGAGCTGGGCGGCAATGATGCCATGGTGGTGCTGGACGCCGCCGATATCGCGCCAGTGGCCCGCGCGGCGGTGCGCACGCGTGTTTTCAATGCCGGGCAGGTCTGCACCTCGAATAAGCGCATTATCGTGCTGGATAGCGTTTTCGAGGAATTCCTCGCGGCGGCCCGCGCGGAGATCGCGAGCATAGTGGTGGGTCCCTATGATGACCCGGCCACTGATATGGGGCCGCTGTCCTCGATTGCGGCACGTGATGAAGTGGTGCGGCGGGTGGCGAGCGCCGTCGCCGCTGGAGCACACCGCCATTACGGAGGTCACAAAATTGACCGGCCGGGCGCCTTTATGACCCCGGCCTTGCTCACCGATATTCCCGCGGACCACGATATCGCTCGCAATGAATTATTCGGGCCGGTGGTGGCGCTCTACCGGGCGGCGGATGAGGAAGCAGCCCTCGAGCTGGCCAATAGCACCGCCTACGGTTTGCAGTCCTCGGTGTGGAGCCAGGATCTGGAGAAGGCGCAGCGGTTCGCGGCGCGCTTGGCGGCCGGGATGACCATTATCAATAAGCACCGTGAATCGGCGCCCACCTGGCCTTTTGGTGGGATTAATCGTTCCGGTTACGGCCGCGAGGAGGGAGCCTGGGGTTTGCGCGCCTTCACGAACGACCATGCGGTGCGCGTCCATCCGGCGCGATAGGTACGACGGCGCAGCTTAGCTGGTACGACGCCGCAGCTTCGTTGGCGCGGGGCCGGCCGGGCAGGTAGGTGCCGCATGCCATCGGCCGGTGCCCGGATTGCCGGAGTGAGAGCAACGCGAAGCTCGGGGGCGTTTTTTGTGTCGGGGTGGTGTCGTACCCTAGAAGGGCTATGGAGGAATCGTACAAAGCAACAATCGCGCGGCTGCGGGAACGCGTGGCGGCCGCCCAGCAAGCCGGGGCTACCGTGGGGCGGCGCCCGGGTGTGCCCACGCAGGCTCAGGCCGCTGCAAGCGCGCCTACAGGTCAGGGCGGGGCGGAGGCCGCGGGTGTGCTGACCGGTCAAGCTGCACCGGCACCCGGGGCCACAGGTAGTGGCACTAGCGGGGCTAACGTGACCAGCGGCGCAGCGGCGCGTATTCTCACCGGCCTCAATAGCGCCCAGCGCGAAGCCGTGATTCACAGCGGCGGCCCACTGCTCGTAGTTGCCGGGGCCGGCTCGGGTAAAACCCGGGTGCTCACCTCGCGTATCGCCTACCTCATCGCCACCGGGCAGGCCCACCCGGCCAATATCCTCGCCATCACCTTCACCAATAAGGCGGCGCGGGAAATGCGCGAACGCCTGGAGGGGATGCTCGGCGGCCTGGCCCGCGGCATGTGGATCTCCACCTTCCACTCCGCCTGCGTGCGAATTCTGCGGGCCGAACACCGCGCGCTCGGGATGCGATCCACCTTCACCATTTACGATGCGGCGGATTCCCAACGCCTCATGACCATGGTGTGCCGGGAGGAAAACATCGATATCCGGGCCTACCCGCCCAAAATGCTTAGCCGCCAGGTCTCCAATCTCAAAGATGAACTGGTTACCCCGGCCGCGCAGGCCGCGGCCGCAACTGATCGGGACGGCCAGGTGCTGGCCCAGGCCTATGCCGCCTACCAGGATCGCCTGGAGCGCGCCAATGCGCTGGATTTCGATGATCTTATTATGCGCACGGTGGAGGTGCTCACCTCCCACCCGGAGATCGCCGAACGCTACCGCACCCGCTTCCGTCACATCCTGGTCGACGAATATCAGGACACCAACCACGCCCAATACGTCCTGGTGCGCACCCTGGCCGGGCAGGGCCCGGAACGCTCCGCGCTCACCGTGGTGGGCGATGCCGATCAGTCTATTTACGCCTTCCGCGGCGCCACCATCCGCAATATTGAGGATTTTGAGAAGGACTTCGCGGATGCCACCAGCGTGGTCCTGGAGCAAAACTATCGCTCCACCCAAAATATTCTCTCTGCCGCCAATGCCGTCATCTCTCATAATGAAGGGCGCCGGCCGAAAAAGCTGTGGACAGACTCGGGGAGCGGGGAAAAGATCACCGGCTACGTGGCTGATTCGGAAAGCGACGAAGCCCATTTCGTTGTCACGGAAATTGACCGGCTCCGGGATAATAACGGGGTGCGTTACGGGGATGTGGCGGTGTTTTACCGCACCAATTCCCAGGCGCGGGCCCTGGAAGAAATGTTCGTGCGCTCCGGGATTCCCTACCGGGTCATCGGCGGTACCCGCTTCTATGAGCGCAAAGAAATTAAGGATGCCCTCGCGTACCTGCACGCGGTAGCAAATCCGGATGATACCGTTTCGCTGCGCCGCATCATCAATGAACCAAAACGCGGGGTGGGGGATACCGCGCAGGGCCACCTGGCCACCCACGCCCAACGCTGGAATATTTCCTTCGGTGCCGCGGTGGCCGATGTGGCTACCCCGAACCCGGAGCGCGGCGAAGTTGCGGGGCTGACGGCTCGGGCCCGCAGCGCCGTCGCCGATCTGGCGCGCATCCTCGAAACCGCGCGTCAGGATGCCGCCGCGGGCGGCAAACCCGCGGATATCCTCGATTACCTCATGGATGAATCCGGGTACCTGGCTGTGCTACAGGAATCCAAAGACCCGCAGGATCTCAGCCGGGTGGAAAACCTGGCCGAATTACACGCGGTCGCGGTGGAGTTTTCCGCCCAGAATCCGGATGCCGGGTTGGGGGAGTGGCTGGACCAGATTTCCCTGGTCTCGGATACGGATCGGCTTCCCGAAGGGAGTGAATCCGAAGGGGAAACCACTCTCATGACGGTCCACACCGCCAAAGGTCTGGAATTCCCGGTTGTTTTCGTCACCGGCCTGGAAGACGGCACCTTCCCGCATATGCGTTCCCTGGATGACCGGCGCGAACTCGCCGAAGAACGCCGTCTTGCTTATGTGGCTTTCACCCGCGCGCGCGAACGCCTCTATATTTCGCGCGCGGCAGCGCGCTCGTCGTGGGGGGCGCCCCAGGAATTCCCGCCCTCGCGTTTCATTGAAGAAATCCCGCCCGAACTTATTGACTGGCGCCGGGAACAATCCTCCCAGGATCTCGTGCGCGGTGGTGGTATAGGTTCCGGCATTGGTTCCGGTTACGGGTGGGGGCGCCGCGAGCGGCGCGCGCCTTCTTTCTTTGACGACGACGCCGGGCCCATCATCGGTTCAGGTACATTCAAACCCGGGAAACTCGGGGTGCCCGCCACCTCGAACTCGGCCTCTCGCGCTGATTCCGCCGGTAGTGCGCATACAGTGGCCGGCGGTTCGGGCGGCTCTGCGGCCGGCGGTTCGAGCGGTGCCCCAGGAACGGCGGGCGCGGCCGATACGGCAGCGGATACCAAGGGCTTTGCGGTGGGTGACACCGTGGAGCACCGCTCCTTCGGGCGGGGGACCATCCTCGGCTTCGAAGGCCGAGGAAAGTCCACCACCGCGAAGGTCGCTTTCGGCTCGGTCACGAAACGCTTGATGCTGCGCTTCGCTCCGCTGACGAAAGTGGAGAAGTAGTAGCTCCCGCGGCAGCGGCCGGCACGCTCAGGGTGCGCCGGTGGCTGCGTGCCGCCGCGCGCCCGCTCAGCTTGTACCCGGCCAGCGCGCTCAGGAACACCACCCCGTCGGTGAAAGCCATCATCGCCGAGGTCGCCAAATCCAGATACAGGGCCAACACGAAGCCGAGGAGCGCCTCGGCCACCGCAATCAGGAGAGTGAGAACCAGGAGGTGGCGCAGCGAGCGGGCGAAAAGAATCGCCGTGGCCGCCGGCACCACCATAAGGGCAATAACCAGGATCGCGCCCGCGGCATTGAAAGCCGCCACCACGGTCAGCGACACCAGCATCATGAGCCCCAATTCCACCGCCCGCACCGGGAAGCCGATAGTCGCAGCGAAATCACCGTCGAAGGTATCGGTTTTGAGAACCCGGAAAAACACCGCGATGAAAATCGCGTTGAGCGCGCACACCGCGAGCAGCTGCCACATGGTGCGCGGGCCAATATCGTAACCGCCGATGATGATATGTTCCGGGCTCAAAGCCATGAGATTCAGATCCCCGGTGAGCACGGTGTCCTGGCAAATGTGGATATGGGAAAGCGTGGTCGAAAGCAGCAAAATACCCAGGGCGAAAAGCACCGGGAAAATCACGCCCTGGCTGGCATCCCCGGTCAGCAACCGGGTGCGATCCAGCTGCTGGGCACCCAGCACCACCACCAAACCCATGAGCGCCGCGCACACCACCATGACCGGGGAATGCGTAGACCCGGAAAGAATCGTGCCCACCACAATTCCGGGGAGCACCGCGTGCGACATCGCATCCACCAGCATGGACTGCCCGCGCAACACCAGGAACACCCCCGGAAGCGCGCAGGTCACCGCGGTCACCACCGCGAGCAACATAACTGCCACAATGAAACTCATTGCCCGCTCCTCTCCGAAGTACCCCCGGCTGCCAGAGTATCCGGCGCCGCAGGCGCCGGCGTCGTCGCCGATCCTTGCGCACCCGCAGGAACCGGAACCTCCGCGGAAGCCAGCGCCCGCGTGGCAAGATCACCGCGCAAGCGGCGCTGGCGCAGGGCCACCACCACGATGGAGCGGCGCGGCGCGGCCAGCAGCGAGAACGCGAAAATAACAAAGAGGTGGAGCACCACGATCGGGCCGGTGGGAACTTTGCCCAGGCAGACGGACAGGTACGCGCCCGCCGCGCCCGCAACCCCGCCGAAAATCCCGGCGAGCACCATCATGGAGGACATGCGGTGCGTCCACTGGCGCGCGGCCGCGGCCGGCATAATCGCAAAAGCGACCATGAGAATAAGCCCCACGCCCTTAATTCCAATAACGATAGCGATGGTGACGAGTACCAGCATGAGCGGCGTGAGCACGCGCGGGCTGAAGCCCTGCAATTGTGCCGTCACCGGATCGAAAGTCACCAATTTGATTTCTTTGAAGAAAGCGAGGATTACCGCGACGGTGAGCAGCCCGAATACCGCGATGGTCACCAGATCTCCGGCGCGCACATTCGCCGCGTTGCCGAACATGTAGCTGTCGATTCCGCCGCGATTGGGCAGGTGGGAATGGGTGAGGAGCCGCAGGCATACCATCCCGCCGCCGTAAAACAGCGAGAGGCAGATGGCCATGGCGGCATCCGCCTTCACTTTCGAATGCGCCACGATGATATTGGTGAGAACGACGGCGCACATCGCCGCCGCGCTCGCCCCCAGCACGAGGACCACCATCGAGCGCCCATCCATGCCCAGCAGGGTGGCGACCGTGAAGGCTGCAACCACACCGAGGATGGAGCTGTGCCCGATAACGTCGGATACCAGGGACTGGCGGCGCAGGTAAAGCAGGCAGCCGGCGATCCCGGAAAACACCCCGATGAGGGTGGTTCCGATGAGCATGGTGCGGAAAATATAGGTTCCCCACAGTTCCAGCGGGGAAATAAAATCAATCATTGCGCCGCGCCCTCACTTGCGTTCGAGGGCGATGGAAAGGCCGTAGGCCCGCGCGATATTATCCGCGGTGAAAGCCTCCTCCACGCTTCCGCTCGCCACCAGTTTGCCGCCGGAGAGCAGCACCACGCTATCGCAGAAATCGGGGACCGTCTGCAAATCGTGATGCACGATCATCACGGTTTTCCCCTCATCAACCAGCTCGCGCAGCAGCGTCATAATCGCCTGCTGAGAGGTGATATCGATACCCGCGAAAGGTTCGTCCATGAGGTAGAGCTCGGCGTGCTGGGCCAGGGCGCGCGCCACGAAGGTGCGCTGCTGCTGGCCGCCGGACAGCTCGTTGATATGGCGGTGGGCAAGATTGGAAATTCCCAGGCGCTCCATGGCCGCGGCGGCAGCTTCGCGCTGGCGCGCGCCCGGGCGGCGCAGCCAGCCCAGCTGGGCGTACGTACCCATGAGTACGACGTCGCCCACCGTGGTCGGGAAATCCCAATCCACGGTGGCGGTTTGCGGCACGTAAGCAATGCGTGAACGCACCCGGGGGAGCGGTTCACCGAAGAAGGTGACGTCCCCGGCGAGGGCCGGAACGAGGCGCAGGGCCGCCTTCATGACGGTGGATTTCCCCGCGCCGTTCGGGCCGAGAAGCGCCACCACCTGGCCCGGACTGACGCGGAGCGAAACATCGCTCACCGCGATCGTATCCTGGTAGGCGACGCTCAGGTGGTCAATCTGACAGGCCAGCGTGGTAGCGGATCCCATAGATATCACCTATTTCTGCGACAGCGCGCTGACGATGGAATCAACGTTGTAGCTGAAAGCGCCCAGGTAGGTATTCGTGGGGGCTTCGGAGCTGAGGGTATCGGCGAAGAGCTCGTTATCGGAGACCTCAACGTGCCAGCCCTTTTCGCGCACCGCGTCCTGGAGGTGCTTAATGACTTCGGGGTTCTTGAGGTTGTCCTGGAAGATCACCGGAACCTTGCGCTCGGCAATGAGGGTGGCGAGCTCGTTGAGCTCCACCGCGGACATTTCCGATTCGGAGGAAACGAAATCGGTGGCGTGAATTTCAATACCGAAAGAAGCGCCCAGGTAGTTGAAGGCGTCATGCCCGGTGATGAGCACGCGGTTTTCCTTCGGGATCTTATCGAACTTGGCCTTGGCTTCATCGGCGGCCTTGGCGATCTTCTTGTTGTATTCTTCCGCGTTGGCCTTGTAGAGGTCCGCGTTCGCGGCGTCGATCTCACCGAGCTTGGTGGCGGTGGCCGTCACCACGTACTGCCAGTTTTCCGGGGAGTTCCACACGTGCGGGTCGTGGCCTTCGATCTTGCCGTCTTCTTCCCAGGGGAGGAGCTTATCTTCCGGGATTGCTTCCGCGGCGGCGATCTGGCGGTCGCCGAGCTTCTCGAGCTGGCCCATCATCTTGTGTTCCATATCGTGGGAGGTCCACACCACAAGATCGGCCTTTTCGATGGCCTGGGTGTCCTGGGTGGTCAGTTCCTGGGTGTGAGGATCACCGCCGGGCTTGACCAAGGTGGTTACGTTAGCCTCGGGAGCGACGTTGCGAATAACATCTTCGAGGTAACCGGTAGTTGCCACCACCGACAGGCCCGCGGCCTTTGAGGAGTCGGTGGCCGGCGATTCGGATGCGCCCTTGTTTTCGGTGGCGCAGCCGGTCAGGGATGTGAGTGCCAAAGCCCCGGCCGCGGCAATCGCGGCCAACTTAACAGAATGTTTCATGGTGTCCTTCTTCAATCACGAAAGCATGTAAGGTATGGGTTTCTTTACTCGGGACCTGAATATGTTAACCGATGCACGCATAAAGCACTAGGGCAAATCTGCGAAACGTCGCGAAAAATCCCGGGAATTGCTGGGTGAAAAGTCAATAATAATAATTGCGTGCCTGGTAGTTGCGGCACTCTCGCTCACTTCTGGTAGTACGACGACGCCGCTAGCTGGCTACCGCCCTGACCTGTCCGCATGATGGACCGGGGCGGGGGCGCCACCCGGGGTGGGCTAAGCTCACAGCTATGCAGCAGGATCTCAAGGTACAGGGTCAGGCCGGTGCGGCCTGGCGATGGTGGCGCGCCTAAGAAGCGTGCCCCTGCGGCGCAACCACGCCGCCCCAACCACCTGAGAGGAGAATCCCGTGCAACGGGACCTACCGCATTCACCTGAGCACTATGTCCCCGATGCCCTATCCACGCATCGCCGGCACTCCACCACACTCACTGTCTCCATCATGGCGCCTTCCGCAACGCCGGCTACTGCCGCCGCGGCGGCGGCCATGGCTGCCTCCACCCGCGCCCAGCTGCGCTGCCGCTGGTGGAAAGCCGCCCGGGGGCGATGGCGCGCTGCGCTCAGCTCAGCGCAGCCTGCCTAGCGCAGCACACCTAGCGCGGCCCGCTCAGCACCGCAGTCCACACAAACTTTCCCAACGTACGGAGTTGTCATGATTAAAGAAGCCATTATTAAAGTTGTGTCCAAGCAGGATCTCACCTATGACGAGGCCTATACCGTTATGAATGAGATCATGGGCGGGGAAAGCACCCCCACCCAGACGGCCGCGTTCCTCGCCGCGCTGTCCACCAAGAACGCGCGGGCAGAAACCACCGATGAGATTTCCGGCTGCGCCACCGCGATGCGCGAGCACGCTGATTACTTCGAGGTTCCTTTCCCCACCCTGGAAATCGTGGGAACCGGCGGGGATAACGCCCACTCCTTCAATATTTCCACGACCTCGATGTTCGTGCTGGCCGCCGGGGGAGTCAAGGTCTCCAAGCACGGTAACCGCGCCGCCTCCTCGCTTTCCGGTACCGCTGACTGCCTGGAAGCCCTCGGGGTGAATATCAACCAGGATCCGGATACCTGCCGGCGCCTCCTCGATGAGGTGGGCATGTGCTTCATGTTCGCCCAGCTCTACCACAAGTCCATGAAGAACGTGGGGGCGATCCGCAAGGAGCTCGGCTTCCGCACCGTCTTCAATATCCTCGGGCCGCTGACCAACCCGATCCACCCCGAATACCAGGTTCTCGGTGTTTACGATGAATACCTCGTGGAGCCGCTCGCCCGCGTCCTCAATGACCTGGGCGTCCACCACGGTCTGGTGGTTTACGGCCAGGATAAGCTCGATGAGATTTCCCTCTCCGCCCCCACCACGGTCTGCGAAGTACGTAACGGTGAATACCGCACCTTCGAAATGTCCCCGGATGTGTTCGGCTTCAACCGGGCCACCCCGGCCGATATGCTCGGCGGCACCCCGGAAGAAAACGCCCAGATCACCCGCGATATCCTCTCCGGGAAGATCACCGGCCCCAAGCGTGACGTGGTCCAGCTCAATGCCGGTGCCGGGCTCTATATCGCCGGCAAGGCCCGCTCCATTGCCGCGGGCGTGGATATGGCCGGCGACCTCATTGACGGCGGCAGCGCCTACCGCAAGATTGACGAATTCGTGGAGGCTTCGCGTGCCTAATATTTTGGAGCAGATCGCCGCCGCCACCCGGAAGCGGGTGGCCCGCGATAAAGAACAGATCCCCGCGGCCCGCATGCGCGAACTCGCCGAAGGGCTCGCAGCTTCCGCGCCCGCTGCCGCCGCGCCCGCACCCGCCGCTGGGAGCCAACCCGGGAGCGATCCGGCCAGCTTCCCCTTCGAGGCCGCCCTGCGCGGCCCCGGGCTCGGCTTCATCTGCGAAGTGAAAAAAGCCTCGCCTTCCAAGGGCATCATCGCCGAAGATTTCCCCTACCTCGATATTGCCCGCTCCTACGAAGCGGCCGGGGCGGAAGCCATGTCCGTGCTCACCGAACCGCAGTGGTTCCTCGGCTCGGATAGCTACCTGGAGGAAATCACCCGCACGGTTGCTACCCCCTGCCTGCGCAAAGATTTCGTGGTGGATTCCTACCAGATCTACCAGGCGAAAACGCTGGGGGCCAGCGCGGTGCTGCTCATCTGCGCGCTCCTGGATACCGCAACCCTGCGCGAGTACCTCCAGCTGGCGCATTCCCTCGGGCTATCCGCCCTGGTGGAAACCCACGACGCCGCGGAAATTGATTCCGCCCAGGCGGCCGGCGCCCGCATCATCGGAATCAACAACCGCAATCTCAAAGATTTTTCGGTTGATCTGACCACCGCGGGCCAGTTGCGGGCCCGTATCGAGAGTACGGCGCTCGTCGTCGCCGAATCGGGGGTGCGCGGGGCCGCGGACGTGGAAGCGCTCGCGGCCGGCGGTGCCGACGCGGTGCTCGTGGGCGAAGCCCTCATGCGCAGCGCCGATAAAGTAGGAGTACTGGCCCAGTGGCGCCAGGCCGCGGCGCGCGTCGTCGCCCCCGCACAGGAGAAAGAGTAACCATGACCGAAGGACACACGATGGAAAGCTCCACCTCGGGAACCTCCACGCTGGAAACCGGCGCGCCCGAGCGCCCGGGCCGTTTCGGCATCCACGGCGGGCAGTTCATCCCGGAAACTCTCATGCCGGCCATCGAAGAGCTGGACGCCGCCTACCGGCACTACCGCGACGACCCGGACTTTAACGCCGAACTCACCGATCTTTTCAATAATTACGCGGGCCGGCCCTCCCTCCTCTACTACGCGGAGCGGATGACGCGCGATCTGGGCGGCGCGAAAATCTACCTCAAACGCGAGGACCTCAACCACACCGGCGCCCACAAAATCAATAACGTGCTCGGCCAGGCGCTGCTCGCCAAGAAAATGGGCAAAACCCGCCTCATCGCGGAAACCGGGGCCGGCCAGCACGGGGTCGCCACCGCCACCGCCGCCGCGCTTTTCAATATGGAATGCGTGGTGTTCATGGGGGAGGAAGATACCCGCCGCCAGGCCCTCAACGTATACCGGATGCGGCTGCTGGGCGCGGATGTGGTCGCGGTGAAATCCGGGACCGGCACCCTCAAAGACGCCGCCAGCGAAGCCTTCCGCGAATGGACCGGGCGCGTGAGCGATACCCACTACTGCCTCGGCTCGGTTATGGGCCCGCATCCCTTCCCCACGATCGTGCGTGATTTCCAAGCGGTTATTTCCCGCGAGGCCCGCGCCCAGATCCTGGAAGCTGAGGGGCGCTTGCCCGATGCGGTCATCGCCTGCGTGGGCGGCGGCTCGAACGCGGCCGGTTCCTTCTATAACTTCGTGAATGACGCGGGCGTGCGTCTCATCGGCGCGGAAGCGGCCGGGCGGGGCGTGGATACCCCGGATACCGCCGCGACCATCGCCACCGGCACCGAAGGTATTTTCCACGGCATGAAATCCTATTTCTGCCAGGATGAATTTGGGCAGATCGCCCCGGTGTACTCCATCTCGGCCGGCCTGGACTACCCGGGCATCGGCCCCGAGCACGCCTACTGGCACGATATCGGGCGCGCGGAATACGTACCGGTTACCGATGCGGAGGCCGTGGATGCGTTCGAATACCTTTCGCGCACCGAGGGGATTATTCCCGCGATTGAATCGGCGCACGCCCTCGCGCACGCCATGAAGATCGCCCCGGATATGCCGGGCAAGATCATTATCGTCACGCTCTCGGGCCGCGGGGATAAGGACGTTGCGGCCATCGCGCGCTACCGGGGAGAAGATATTCATGACTAAACAGGTACCCATCGCCCGGGCTTTTTCTCGCGGCAAAGCTTTTATTCCGTTCTTCACCTGCGGGGATCCAGATTTAGGTACGACGGCGCACATCATCCGCGCGGCCGGCCGGGCCGGTGCAGATCTTATTGAATTCGGCGTGCCTTTCTCTGATCCGACCGCCGAGGGCCCGGTCATCCAGGCATCCTCGGAGCGGGCGCTGCGCGGGGGAGCCACAACGGACAAGATTTTTGAGATGATCGGCCAGGTGCGCCCGGATCTGGAGTGCCCCTTCGTCATCATGACCTACGCCAATGTGGTCTTCTCCTACGGCCCGGAGCGCTTCGCGCGCCGCTGCGCGGAAGTTGGGGTCTCCGGCGTGATCCTCCCCGATGTGCCTTTCGAAGAGAAGGGCGAATTCGAGGGGGCTTTGGCTGCGCATAACGTTGACCTTATTTCGCTCATCGCGCCTACCTCCGAGGATCGGATCGAAGCGATTGCGCGGGCCGCGCGCGGTTTCCTCTACGTGGTGTCCTCCATGGGCGTGACGGGCATGCGCTCGAATATCACCACCGATGTGGGGGCCATCGTGGAGAAAATCCGCTCGGTCACGGATATTCCCTGCGCGATTGGCTTTGGGATTTCTTCCCCGGAGCAGGCCGCCCGTATGGGGGCCCTCTCCGACGGGGTAATCGTGGGATCGGCCCTGGTTTCCCGGATTCACGAACTTGCGGCGGCCGGAAAGGATGCGGAGGAGATCGCCGCGGATATCGCCGGCCGGGTGAGCGAGCTCAAGGGCGCGCTCGGCTAAGCGCCGTAACGTGAGGCGCCGGTGTGCGCGTAGCGGAGCGAAAGCCCCGCCGTGAGCGCGCACCGGCCGCGCGAAAATGGTGCGGTGAGCAACACGCCGGGCCCTCTTCCGCGGCCCGGCACCCATCGCGCGCCACCATGGAAGGGATGTTAACGTATTCGCGCCGCGTGGCGCTCGCCCTGGCCGTTATCCAGCCCGTGGTCCTCACCTGGATCACGGTGGTGCTCATCTGCCTGCTCGGATACACCCTCACCGCGGCCTCCCCGCTGCTCGGGGACGTGACGTGGCAGGGAGCGGCACGCCTGGGCGGCTCCCTGTGGCTGCTCGCCCTCGGCACGCCGCTGGTGAGCGCGGGCGGGCATATCGGCCTCATGCCGCTGCTCCTGACCGCCCTCATCGCCTGGCTCACGGTGCGCTTCCTGCGCGCCATCGTGGTGGAGGATTGGTGGGACGTAGCCATCGCCACCCTGAGCGGAGCGGGCAGCGCCGGCGTGATCTGCCTGCTTTCCCTCCCGCAATCATCTCTGCTCCACGCCCTCGTGGGCGGGGCGGTGCTCAGCTTCGCGGCCAGCCAATGCGCCTGGCTGGAACGCCCGGCCTGGCCCGGGGTGGCGATCCTCGAACGCGGCTGGCGCCTCATCGCACCGCTGGCCGCCACCCTGGCCGCCCTGAGCCTCCTCCTGGTTCTTGCCGCGGTGGTGCTCGGCTTCGGGCGCGCCCAGGCCCTGCACGCCGCCTACCTCACCGACCTCACCGGCACGATTCTCTTCACCCTCACCCAGCTGCTTTTCGCCCCCGCGCTTTTGGTGTGGGCACTGGCCTACGTAACCGGCGCCGGTTTCACGGTGGGCAGCGGCGCGGTCTTTTCGGCCCTGGGTGGCAGTTTCGCCCCCATCCCCGGCCTTCCCGTTTTCGGCCTGCTGCCCGACCCGGCCCTGCGCCCCGCCTGGCTCCTCATCATCCCCATCCTCACGGGCCTGGCCTGGGGCGTGATCCGCTCGCTGCGCCCGCGCGACTGGGTGAGCGCTGCGGTGGGCGCCCTGGAACTCCTGGTGCTCGTGGCCCTGGCCGGGCAATTCGCCACCGGCGGGATCGGCCCGGGCCGCATGCTCGAGGTGGGCACCCGCGCCCCGCTCCTCACCGGCTGCGTGGCTCTCACGGTGCTGCTGCCTTTCGCGCTCGGCTACGGCGCGCGCGACTTCTGGATGTGGGTGCGTGCCTTGTGGGAACGTTATCGGGTACGGCGCGCCCTGCGCCCCGCCGCACAGCAGAACGACGACGCCGCCCACTCCGCAGCGGCCGCTTCCGCCACCACCGTGGCGCCTGGCGGCGATGCGGCGGTGGAGCAGGCCGCGCCGGAGACCGCCGCAGCGCCGGGCGGGGAGAGCGCACTCACCGCGGATGCCAGCGCCACCGCGCCCACGGCTGCCACGGCGCCAGCCGCGCCGACGGCACCGGCTGCCACTGCGCCAGCCGCGCCGTCCACCACCCTGCACTCGGTTCCCACCGCGGCTACCGCTGCGGAACCAGCATCTTCTCAGCCGGCCGCCGCTGACTGGGAAGAGCGTGGGAAAAGTGAGGAAAAATAACAGGAGAGCTGGGCATAGAGTGAAATAACGGCGCGCGGAGGCGCCCGGGCGGCCTAAAATTTTGCCTATGCTTCAACCCAATACGCACGGGGCGCTCCTGGCTGCCGGCCTCTGCTCGCTGGCTTTCCTGGCGTTGGGGGTGCGCACCATCCCGCGTACCCGCCGCCTGGCTACCGCGATTCCGGTGCTCGCCATGGTGGTGGCAGCCGTCTGCGGCGTCGTCGCTATTGGGGTGGGCATGAACCTCAACTTGCAGTACGCAAGCACGTGGAGCGATGTCAAAACCATTTTCACGAAAAGCGGCGGCAAGGCTTCCGTGACCGCGGTGACGAGCGAGCTACCCAAGTACGCCGGGCAATCCGGTGAGATCCCCATGCCGGAGGGCAAAGAGTGGAAAGCTGATTTCACCCCGGCCGGGCACGGGGTGGTGGGAACCGTCTTCCGCGGCCCCGAATCCGGCCTGGAACTGCCCGTCTGGGTGTATCTGCCCCCGGATTATTCCCCGGAGCGCACCTACCGTGTGATCGTCATGATCCAGGGCTTCCCCTCGCAGACGGAGAAAATTCCGGGTGTGCTGGATTTGGAGCATACGATGCCGGCGAGCGCGCCGGATACGATCGTCGTGGTCCCCTCCCTCAATGTGGATAACCAGCAGCCCGATTGCGTGGATCTATCCGGGCGGCCCGCGGTGGGAACCTGGGTGAATCGCGATATCGTGCAGATGGTGCGCAAGAATTTCTCGGTCTCGGCGGATCGGCGCGATTGGGCTATTGCCGGGGCGTCCTACGGGGGCTGGTGCGCGCCGGTGCTCGGCCTGTACAACCCGCAAACCTTCGCCTCGGTGATTTCCTTTTCCGGGTACAACGTGCCGGTGATCGGCCTGACCCAAGCCCCCGGCCTGCGCGAACAATTCACCGTCACCAACCTCATGAAAAAGGCGAGCTGGCCGCAATCCATGTACTTCACCGGCACCCGCACTGATAACGACCCGGTGGAGCTGGCGCGCGGCCTGGAGGAGGTCAAGAACCCGCGCCTGAAAACCACCGTGCACCTCGACCCGAACGGCGGGCATTCCTGGGACACCTGGAAGAAACAGCTTCCCGGGGCGCTGGACTGGTGGAATGGTGATCGGGCGGGCGGAGCGAAAAGCGTGGTGGCCACCCGTGGCTGGATGACCCAAAAAACGACCGTCGCCGGCGCCTACCTGGTCTTTGCGCTGTTGGCCGCGGGGAGTATTGTGCGCGGGCGGGCCCTGGTGCGCCGCCCCCGCTATGTGCCCCGGCACGCGCTGCACACCCGCCGCCACGCCCTGCCGCGCGGCACAGGCCGCTACCGGATACAGCGCTGGGCCTGGGTGAGCCTGACGGTGGCCTGGGGGATCGTGGCCCTGCTTCTCACCGTCAATCTCAAAACGCATACGGTCGAAGACATCCGCTTTATCGGCGCCTTCTTCCACCTCTTCACCATGTAGCGGCGGGCTATACTTGCTCACGTGAATGCGCACTTTTCCCACCCGCTGGTCTACTGGGCCTGCGCGGCCTGGATCGGCATCATCGTGGCCCTCGCCTTCCTCGCCGACCCGCGCGTGGCCATCCTCGCGCTCGCGGGTAGTTTCGTGATCCTCGCGGTGGCCCGCCTGACGCTGCCCACCGGCTACGTCCCCTCGGTGCGCTCGCGCATCACCGACGCCGCCACCCTCCTCCTCCTGGCCGCCGCGCTCTTTTTCCTGGCGCGTTTCGCCCTCACGCCCCCCGTTATTTAAGAACGACGCCGCAGCTCCCCGGCACGCCACCACGCAGGCGCTGCGCCGTCGTACCACCACAACCTTCCCGTGTTCGCTTGCCGCTTGTTTCTGAGACGCGGTGGGGTTGGTGGGCGCGGGCTCGTCCATACTGGTGGAGTGAGTCCCTTAGCTATGAACATTATCTGGGTTGTTGTTTTCACTCTGATCGGCGCGTTTTTCGCCGCTTCGGAAATCGCGCTGGTGTCCCTGCGGCAAACGCAGATCGACGAAATGGCGGAAAATTCCGCCTCCGGGAAAACTATCCAGCGCCTGACCTCGGATTCCAACCAGTTTCTTTCCGCTGTTCAGGTGGGCGTGACCCTGGCCGGGTTCTTCTCCGCCTCCTTCGGTGCCGCTTCCATCGCCCCGGAGATCGCGCCCACGTTCAGAGCGTGGGGGATGTCGGAAAACGGGGCCACCACCTTGGCTTTTGTGCTCACCACGCTCGTGATTTCCTATATCTCCATTGTGTTCGGGGAGCTGGTGCCCAAGCGCATCGCCCTGCAATCGGCGGAAACGATCTCCACGCTGGCCGCCCGGCCCCTCGCTTTTATTACCGCGGTGCTGCGGCCGGTCATCTGGTTCCTGGGCGTGAGCGTGAACGGGGTGCTGCGGCTGCTGCGCCGCGACCCGAAAGAGCAGCGCGAAGAAATGGGAGTGGCGGAGCTGCGCGCTTTTGTGGCCAGCCAGGAAACGATTGGCACCGAGGAACGCGATATGGTCGTCTCGATGCTGTCCGTTTCAGACCGCACCGTCCAGGAGGTCATGACGCCGCGCACCGAAGTGGAATTCCTAGACGCGGAACTTTCCCTAGACGAAGCACGGCCTCTCGTTACGGCCCTGGAGCACTCGCGTTATCCGGTGCGCCGCGGTGGGAACGACGACGACGTGATCGGCTTCCTGCACATTCGCGATATGCTCGCTCCCGCTCCCACGGCTCAACGGGTGAGCGATTTGGTGCGCCCGGTGACGTTCTTCCCGACGGGTAAGGATGTGCTGGAAGCCCTCTCGGATCTGCGGAAAGCCCACGCGCACCTGGCCATTGTGGTGGATGAATACGGGGGTACGGACGGCATCGTCACCATTGAGGACGTAATGGAAGAATTCGTGGGCGAGATCCGCGATGAATACGACCGCGAGGTCCCCAAGGTGCAGGTGCACGGGGGAGTGCGGGATATGGACGGGCTGTCTACCCGCCCCGAAGTGCTCAAAATGCTCGGCGTGGAGCTACCCGAGGGGCCTTTTGATACCCTGGCCGGCTATATCATCGCCCAGCTGGGGCGCATGCCGCAGGTAGGGGATTCCACTCGGCTGGGCGCGGTGGAGCTCACCGTGCAATCCCTGGACGGGCGGCGCATCGACCGGGTGCGGGTGGACCAGGTGACCGAATCGGAGGACATCGCCATGGCCCGTATGGAAGGCCATAGCGAAGCCGGGCGGTAGCCGGTGCTCTAGCGGATCACGCGGGTAGCCGAATCGCGCGGGGAGTAAGACTCGTTGGCATCGGACGTAACCCCGCTGCCAACGGTCGCGGTGCCGTTGAATTCTGGATATACCTTCATGGAGCTACGTGCAGTCTTGCAATCTAGACGCAGAAAAGCTAAAAAATAGCATTTTTACAGGGTAATGTAGGTTTCCCATTTTCGCGACAGTGAAAATAATAAATAGAAATAGTCCCTGCCGGGGTGTATAGAAAACTAATTTTTATGTATAAATCGACGGCGTATTCGGCATTAATCAAGCTATAGTGGGCTTGTTTCAGCTCGGTTGAATTTTGGTTACAAAAGACGTTTCCGCTCGAGACTTTAGTCACAAGTAGCTACCTATTACCGCATAAATAAGCGGAAAAGTCTGACTACCGCACTGCTTGGGCTGGAATTATCCTGAACGTCACCCGTGGTGAAAACTGTAGAAATTAGCTAAGGTAAATCAAGAAAGCGACTATGCAGTCGTACTCATTCCTATTCCTTATTGAACGTGAAAATGGTTTCGCGACGGGTGTGGGATGTTTGCCTGTAACGGTATCAATTGGTGAGGGGTTAGTAGTGAAGCTGATCAAACGAGCGGCTGCCGTTATTGCCGCGCTTGCTGTTTTAGCGGGGGGGGGGTAGCCGCTCCTAGCCTCGCGTCACCCGACACTTCCGACGGGGGAGAAACGCGCGCAACGGAGCGCGCAGCAGGAATCCCCGTCGGCCCTAACCTCACCGCCACCTGGGATGCCGCCACAAAAACACTCACTGTCGCCGGCCATGGCGAACTCGACCGCGATCAGTGGATGCCGCTCAAAAAACGGCACTGTGGCACGGGTGGAGAAACTGAGCCGGAGAAAATAGTTTTTACTCCGAATAGTGGTCAAAAAATAATATTTTCAGGGCGGGCTACTGCCTTATTTAAAGACTGTGTTAATGCGGAAATTGATCTCCCTTCTAACGGAATAGACACGAGCCAAGTGTCCAATATGCGGGAAATGTTCATGGATACTCCCAGGGCAAATCCGGACGTTTCCAACTGGGATGTTGGGAACTGTCATGATTTTACGCGAATGTTTACCGGCTCGGGCGCTAATCCGGATGTCTCTCGCTGGAATGTGAGCCGGAAGGCCGACTATCAGTGGATGTTTTTTGGCGCGCTCAACGCTACATTCATCGATATAACTAACTGGACGTTCCCCCAGAATGGGACGATTATGGATAGGAGAAGGACTGCTGAGCATATTTTCCATACTTTCAGTCGTACGACACTACGGCTGAAAGGGGAGCAATTTTGTCATTTAAGGTCGCTCTATTCGATCGCCGAATTTGACCCAAGCATTTCCTATGAAATCGTAAAAGAGGAGAATTTCGAACGTCTTAGCTGGGATATACCCGGAGACAGGGTTAGGGTATTTTTCGCGGGTAATTCTAATTGTGGGCGATATCAAGATAAGGCCACTTATCTTCTCCGTCCTATGGACATTAGAGAAATTACGGTGAAAGCCGATCCGATCACTATTTATACAGGTGACAAATCGCCAAACTTGACCTATGAAATTTCGCCGTCAGGACTTGGTGACCAACTAGAAGGTGAACTTGAAACAACATATTCAAATGGTATGGGTCCGGGTGAATATCCAATCAGCCAGGGAGGGCTGCGGCTGAAGCGTTCGGCACTTTCTACCTACTCATTAAAGTTTGTCCCCTCAATCTTAACCGTGAAAGAAAAGCCTGCGCAGCCGCCGGCTCAAGTGACGGCAACGGATTGGGTTGATGGTGCGAAGGACTGTAATACCCGTAAGGTTTCGCAGTCGCGTACCGTGACCACAACCCCGCATCGGTGGGATTCTTCCTCGCGCAAGTGGGTCCTTGATACTGCGAAGGCGAGCAAGAAGACTGAGACGCGCCAGCGGGATATGAATGACGGCGAGCATCGGCAATGTACGCCTCAGCCGCCGGCCCAGGTCACGGCGACGAATTGGGTTGATGGGGACAAGGATTGCAACACCAGGAGAGTGTCGCAGTCGCGGACGGTGACGACGACTCCGTATCGGTGGGATTCTTCCTCGCGTAAGTGGGTGCCTGACACTTCCAAGGCTTCGCAGAAGACCGAGTCGCGCCAGCGGGATATGAATGACGGTGAGCATCGCGCGTGTACGCCGCAGCCGAATCCGCAGGTGACGACAACTAATTGGGTTGATGGTGCGAAGGACTGTAATACCCGTAAGGTCACGCAGTCGCGTACTGTGACGACGACACCGCACAGGTGGGACTCAAGCTCACGTCAGTGGGTGCTCGACACGAGCAAGGCTTCGCAGAAGACTGAGACGCGCCAGCGTGACATGAATGATGGCGAGCATCGCGAGTGTACGCCTCAGCCGCCGGCTCAAGTCACCGCGACTAACTGGGTTGATGGTGCGAAGGATTGTAATACCAGGAAGGTCACGCAGTCGCGTACCGTGACCACGACTCCGCATCGGTGGGATTCTTCCGCGCGCAAGTGGGTGCTCGACACGAGCAAGGCTTCGCAGAAGACTGAGACGCGCCAGCGGGACATGAATGATGGCGAGCATCGTGCATGTACGCCGCAGCCGCAGGCCCAAGTCACCGCAACGAACTGGGCTGATGGTGCGAAGGACTGTAACACCAGGAAAGTTACGCAGTCGCGTACCGTGACCACGACTCCGCATCGGTGGGATTCTGGCTCGCGGAAATGGGTCCTCGACACCGCGAAGGCAAGCAAGAAGACCGAGACGCGTCAACGCGAGATGAATGATGGCGAGCATCGCGCATGCACGCCGCAGCCGCAGGCCCAGGTGACTGCTACTAACTGGGTTGACGGGGCGAAAGACTGCAACACCAGGAAAGTCAACCAGTCCCGGACGGTGACCACGACTCCGTATAAGTGGGACTCGGGTAAACGCCAGTGGGTGCCCGATAACGGTAAGGCTTCGAAGAAGACTGAGACTCGCCAGCGTGACATGAACGATAACGAGCATCGTGCATGTACTCCGCAGCCGCCGGCCCAGGTGACCGCAACTAACTGGGTTGATGGTGCCAAGGATTGCAACACCCGAAAGGTTAGTCAGTCCCGGACGGTGACCACGACACCTCACAAGTGGGATTCAGGCGCACGCAAGTGGGTGCTCGACACCAGTAAGGCTTCGAAGAAGACTGAGTCTCGCCAGCGTGACATGAACGATGGTGAACATCGCCAGTGCACGCCGCAGCCGCCTGCCCAGGTGACTGCCACTAACTGGGTTGATGGCGCGAAGGATTG